>JANLUJ010000232.1:0-7401 GCA_031363425.1 Pirellula sp. | reverse complement strand
CATTGGTCGGCTAGCGCCTCAGGCTCAACTTGTAGCAAACTGGGCAGTTTGCTTTGTTTAGACCCTCGACATATAAAACTCAAAATTTTTTTGCGTACGATCAAAAACTAACCTAAGTTTGAGTGTGCAAGTGAAAAGCGAAACGCCCATCTTGCCAATCAAAACGATATTGCGAATTGGGGACGACTGATGGGTCAGTCCTATTCGTAGAGTGCATTTTCACCAAGAGGCCACATTCCATGATTAAGTCTACTCGTTCTAACTCCCGTCGCCGAAGCGCATTCTCTCTGATCGAAATCATTTCTGCAGTTGTTATTTTGGCGGTCGTCGCCACGGCAACAGTATCGACGATTGCTCCAATGCGTGAGAAGTCTCGCACTAAGATTGACGACCAGGCCATGGCTAGACTCACCGGTATCGTCCAAGCCTATTACATGGAAAAAGGAACGTATCCGGATGCTGCAATGAATCGACTGATCACCGAAAAATACCTAGCGGATGCTACGCCACTTACCACTCAATATGGCGGACGATATCGATTCGACGCGACGACGCAGAAGGTAACCAACCCGCAACGTCCTCTGTAATTTCGGAGGGTTTAAGCGATTGGCATGTCAAAGTTCCCGTCGCATGGCCCCTGGGCGGTGTGACAGTTTTGATGCTCGCCTAAGGTTAGATCCGTATAGACACGGCCAGTCATGGACCGTGTCTATTCATTTTACGTGTACCACCTGAATTCCCATGAAAAAGAAAAACGGTTTTACACTACTCGAAATAATGCTCGGCATGATTGCCTTGACCGCGGCGGCGATTTCCATGCAGATGCTTATGCCAAAGCGCGAATCGCAATCGATGCAATCCGCCGCGGAATCCAGGAAGCTTTCAACCGCTTTGCGTATGGCGAGGCAAATTGCCATAGCGAGGCAAACACCGTCTCGGCTTCGATTCCTTGGCAGTCCCCGTTCTACTACTGGCTTCGTCGTCGAGAGCTTGACCAACGGATCGTACGTGTCTGTACTGCAGGAGAGCATCGTGGCATCCGCAAGCGTATCGGCTATTGTGTTTTCCCCAACTGGTTCGGCTGACACAGCCCTGCGAGTTAGCGTCGGAACCGGCACGCAAATCCGTCAAATCGATGTGATCGCAGGTAGTGGAATGGTGAGACGCGATGAATAAGGGTAGCCAAGAACGGGCCGACGTTTTTTGCGAGCATCGGAAAGAGGGAAGATCTCCTAGACGCGCAGGTTCATCCCTTTTGGAGGTGATGGCCGCGACTGTCCTTGGATCGATGTTGTTGATTCCAATGGTAAAGATCTTAGTGGATTGTGCCAAATGGTCGAATCGAATCGAGTTGCAATCGGAGCTATTGACGCTCGTCGATAGCTGTGCCGACGAAACCAGATTTAAGCTTGCCAACGCCTTCGTACCAGGTCAATCGGTTGGTACCTTTGCAGCGCAAGGTTACCCTGACGTACGGTACCAGGTAAACTGTCTCGTTCCAAGTGAAGCGGATATAAGAGGCAAGTATTTGGACATAAGAATTCTGGCCTGGGTCGACCTAGATTCCGATGGAGTCTACGATTCAGGACAAGAGCCTAAGCAGGACTTAGTGAGCGGTTTTGCCAAACCGTAGTGCATTGCCCGTACTCCGAACTTCGTCAACCTTAAAAAAGGTTTCAGCAAATGCAAATACCTCGTAAACCACGAAACGGAGCATCGTTTATCGAGGTGATGGCCGGCTTGGTATTGGTTTCGATTCTATTCGTTCCGATGTTTGGAATACTTGCGGCATCGGGCCGAATTTGGGGTCAGTTTGAAGGCGGCCATGGGGCAACTGCAAACCGACAAATGGCAATGCAAGAAATCGACCGACGATTGAGATCGGCAAAGCAAGTGGATAGTTTCAGTGCTGATCAGCTTGTCTATCTAGACGGCCTAGGCGTCAAGAATCGAATCATGCGAAAGCAACGTTTGAAACAAAACGGCCAATTGGTCTATGATTTGGTTCGCGAATCCGTCACTGGCAACGCTCAAACGGAAGTACTTGCAGAGGACATTGGATTATTGCGAATTTCATTGGTTAGCCAATCGCCAGCCGCTGGTGAATTATTGGAAATTCGTATCGAGAATATCGTTGACGCCAGGATCTCAACTCCGCGAAGGCATTCGTCCCGATACGTTTGGAAACGTGCGTAGGGGAGCATCGGATTCCACCGATTGTGACGGTCTTGTCGAATAGGCAATTCGGAACAGGATTGAACTACCCGTGTTTCGAGTCCACTTCTTCGGACAGCCAGTTTTTGCGACGTACTATTACGCGAGCGGTAGATTGAAATCTACTGGGGTGACATTGGCTTCCAGCCTGTAACAGGTGTTTTTCCACAGGCTAGAAGCCTATGCCACTTTTTGGTGTTCTTCAAAGGCTAGAAGCCTATGCCGCTTTGCCAACGTTGAGTTCGACTCCAGTATTAAGACCGCATCATCATGAATCGCAAAATCCTTAGACCATCGCACTTTCAGCGAAAGAATCGGAAAGGTTACGCATTACTTTTTGTGGTCTTTATTGCGGCGATTGGGGGAATGGCGGTAATTGGAATTTCCCATACTTTCCGTTTTGAAACATTGGAGGTCGATGCAAAACGAAAAGAACTGGCCAATCGACACACTCTTATTTTGAATGCGGAAAAAGTCAAAGCGCGAGCTCCCGCAAATTAGTAGGATTGGAAAGTCAACGAGCCATGCAGTCGGCCAAGCGAACCGCAAGTACAGAAAAAATGGCAGCCTTATGGCTAGATCAACAAGACTTGTTTCTTGGCTTGTCGAATGGCGGACGCTTTACTGTCTACCGTGAAACGTGGAATTCCGAACGATTCAACTTGCAATCGCCTGAAGCTGCCGAGCGATTGACATCGACCCTTGTCTTGCTCGCGAAGCAACACCAACTCCATCGACTTGATGTTCGACTCTGCCTGGACGATTCGCTGTGTGTAACCCGCGTAGTTACCGGAGATAGCGAAGCGGTACAACGCGAGTTAGATGCGATTCAAGTACGTAGTCAGCTCTATATCTCCTTGGGCCTGGGAGACAAACTGACAGGCAATTTGCGAGAGACCACCGACGGTCAGCTCGAATATGCACTCACGTCGATCGTCAACTTGCGGACCATGCAAGTCTTATACAATGCGATCGCCGCAGCTCGAATTCGACTAGAGTCGATCGAACCCGTGACGCTTTCAACCACACGTGGAGTGGGACTGCTTGGAGCGGACAAGGACAAGCCTGTCCTTCTCGTTTCCGTTGACAAGAATCGATGCGATCTGGCGATCACGCGTTCTGGGAGATTGATGTTGTCCTATCGAATTAGCGGGGCAGTCCTACCACAGGCGATCGCTGACCAAATCCTGTCCCACATGACTCGTCTCCGAAGATTTTGTCAGCGTGTTCGATCGCAGCAAGGCTCCACACTCGATCAGATTTACATTCTAGGCGACCGAAGCATTGCCGATCCGCTAGCCAAGATCCTAAAGGGTGCACAGGATCGCATCCAAGTCGCCACATTGAATGTCCCGGATTCGATCCATTCACCGTCATCGGTGGACGTTCCAAACGAAGTGAGTATGGCATTATGGGCCGCATTGCAGTGGAGCGAGGAAAGAGCTGACCTGCTCCCGTCGCCTGACCTTTTGACGCAGCTACGGAAGCTGCAACATGAACCGCTGCTTCAGCGGGTCATTGCGAATTTCTATCCCGTCGCCATTTCGGCCGGACTGATCTTGATCGTTTCGTTGATGTACTTGAACGATTGGCGCAGCCTGACCGCATTGCAATTGAGACTCGACAGCGTGTCCGCGGAAGTTTCGATCGCCGAAGACGAACTCGCCGATTGGGAAGCAAAACAACGGCTTGTTGCAAGCTACCGCCAATTGCGACAGCAAACGGTCGATACGCGCTTGGACGAACTAATTCTTTCCGTTGCTCCTTGCCTACCCGCCAATACAAGACTTGAGAGTCTCGCTCTCAATGACGACAAAACACTCTCCTTGCGTGGCACTATGGTCGCAGGCGATCAAACCTATGAGATGCTGCTTGCACTTAAGCTACTGCCGCAAATCAATCAAGTCTCCCTAGAGTCAGTCATTGCAGTTGGCGATGCGCGTGAGAACCAAATTCAATTTGACGTTCGATGCAAGCTGACGCAACCGACTCACGACACGCTCGAAAAAAGCTATTTGATTCAGACGCAGACCGGCGGGCGCTAATTAAGGCGACCGGCAGGTTTAACCCTAATTAGCACGACGCGCAAGAAAGTGATTCCGTTTCCAATTCACTAGCTCGCGCGTCGTGCTACTGGCATTCGTTCGGCAGGAGCCAATCGCTCCCGGAACAAACAACCATTTACAACCTATGAATACCAATACCAAAAAACGTCGCAAAGATTTCGCCAAGTCGCCAATGGACCCTCTACGGAGTCTTGGAAAAATCGTTTCAATCGCTTCTTTCGGATTATTCGTCATTATCCTCGTAAAATATGTCGATGGACGATATCACAGGCAGGCGGAGACCGTCGCGCAAGAAACCCTTGTCGCACAAAGCTCCGATCAGCAACAACGCCTCGAACAATTCCAAGCGGATTCGATTCGAATGCGAGCTGAATTAAAACAATTCGATGAGCAATCCATTACTTACTCAGAATTAACACTAGTCCAAGACCAGTTGCTAGCATTAGCCAGAAAGCATGGTTGTACACTTAAGAAAGCATCGCCCCGTTCCAAAGGAGCCGTCGATTTCAAACCAAAATCCAAGGTTAGGGAAAATGAAACGAGCAAGGATGTGCAGGATGACCCAAACGCCGAATTCGAGTTACACCAGGCAACACTGGCGCTAAATGTTTCTGGGGACCTGGTTCACATCCTTTCCTTCATGAAAGCCATTCGAGAACAGACTTGGATTGCTGCAACCGATCAACTGACGTTGCGACGCGAAGCCAACTCTGGAGGCAACATGGCCCTCGAAATGGAGTTGAATTTTTTGAGCCTGCTACGAAAGAAAGCAATGGAGTTCGGCGAGTCGCCGGCACCGAGAGCTTAGTGCGTCTCGACGATTAACGACGAAGAATTCGTCAGCGATTCGATTTCCACGGATGGACGATGATCGACCCAAGTCAAAATACAGAAATTCGACTATGCAAAGTTCCATTTGCATCATCGGCCGCCGCGCATCTACGCCATCCGCTCAACTTGGTTTGCTTGGGCTACGTACTCTTGTTCTTGTTCGCACCAACCTTGGTTGCCCAGATTCCATCGACCTCTCAACTTAAATCCGAGTCCATCACCCCTCAAGCACAAACGATCCGCACAATGGATCAAGTGCTTCAACGTCGTGGTTCAGTCACCTTTCGCGACACCCCAATAGCCGAAGTATTGTTGACGTTGGGGCAACAGTGGAATGTAAATATCGTGTCCGGGGCGGACATCACAGGTACCGTTAGCGGGTCCTTTCGCGAGGCGCCACTTCGCGAGATTCTTGACTCGCTTCTAAATGTAAATGGTTATGGATACCGTCAGAATGGCGGAAGCCTGCTGATTCTTAAACAGGAGGAAATCGGTCCGAACAATCCGAACTTCCGAGTTGAAACAATGTCATTGCCTCGCGATCTCAGTGGCCGCGCTCTTGAAGAAGTCCTAGGTGCATTGAAAGTCTTCTCGACCACCAATGGCGGCCAATTGCATGCAGTGCCCTCCAACAATACGATTGTGGCGCACGACACTCCCGAAAAAATCGATCAGATGCGTCAGATGCTAAAGAACCTGACCGGTACACCATCGGGTGCATTTGGCGTAGGACCAAGCTTACAAGCTTTAGGGTCGAATCCCGCAGGCATGTCAGCCGCTCTTCCAGAATTCGAGATCATGACACTTCGTCCACAATACATCTCGGCCGCCGAATTGGCCAAAGGAGTCGAGATGGTCATTGGAGCACAAGGCACCTTTGTTACTATCGAAGGGGAAGAAGCCCTGGTTGTATCCGGCCACTCGGAAACGATTCGAAGGGCTACGCACGTAATGGCACAATTGGATCGGGCCCGCCCTCAAGTTCGCATCACAGCCTATATTTACGATGTCGCGATCGGCGAGTCGGAGCAGTCGGGGATTGATTGGTCTAGTCGCTTTATGGGCCAATCGCTCGATGCCAACGGCATTCCACGTGATACCTTGCGCAACGATAGTGGCCTCCTTACCCGCAATCAACCAGCGGCCCTCGTAGGCAATTCCGTCCCGCTTGGATCGACAACGACCACGGCGGCGGCTGCAGCTGGCGCGACGGGGCCGCAGTGGGTGTTCCGCACACTATCCAATAACTTTGAGCTCAATACTGTTATTCAAGCTCTCGACGAAACCAAAGGAGCCAAGCTATTGGCTGACCCACATGTGACCGTTTTGGATAGACACAAGGCCACGATTGACATCATCACCAAAGTTCCCATCCAACAGTTGACACAGACTCAACAAGGGGGCAGCATTGGCACCACCGCCTTCGAAGAGGCGGGTGTGAAACTGGCGGTAACGCCGCGCATTGCAAGCGACAACACAATTCAGATGATTGTTACTCCAGAGGTAAGCGTATTGACGGGCTTTAGCAATGGGAATCCGATCATCGATGCCCGTCGGTCCACGACCACGGTGAGAATTGGCAATCAACAGACTCTAGTAATCGGAGGCCTGCGTCAAAAAACGATGGTAGAAACCGTTCGCGGCATTCCAGGATTGATGAATATTAAATACTTAGGAAAACTTTTTCGCGTACACAACACAGAAATGAAAGAGAGCGAGTTGATCGTTTTCTTGCAACCTGAAATCATCGACTTCAATACGACAGGCTTGCCCCGCGAAGAGATTGCACTCGAACAACAGAAATCAAACCTAAGCAAGATACAGGTTTCGTGCGCCGGTCCGCATTCACCCGACTGTCGCGATCGCAATTGCCCTCATCACTACCCACGAGCTCGCGCCAATCGAGGCATGGCGGACGATGGATTCGTCAATCCAGTCGGCTATGCCGATTCCAATGCAATGCTCTCTTCTCCGGCTGCTCCGATGCAGCTCCAGGTAACGCCTATGGTTGAGCCCGCATCCTTCATCTCCCCGATCTACCCTTCGGAAATTCAGAACTACCGAGTTCGCTAGACGGGTGCGGGCTATAAGGCGATCGGCAGTTTGCAAAGTACCGTATTTGTAAATTTGAGCCTGAGGCGCTAGCCGATTTCTTGAGCATTGATCGGCTAGTAGCGCCTCAGGCTCAACCGGTAGGTTTCAGCCTGCCGCTCGCCTAAGGGGGTTAGTCCTCCAGCCTGTCACATCAAAACGACAGGCTGGAAGCCTATCCCACACCAGGGCAAGTCAA
>JANLUJ010000654.1:0-2111 GCA_031363425.1 Pirellula sp. | reverse complement strand
CGCGCCGACTATGAAACCCGTGAGGACGATAGCTGCATATGGAGGCTGCGAAACGCGGTGTAGCATCCACGGCAGGATGCCGATCACTGGAATTATTGAAAACACCGCCATCAGGGGAAATGGTAAATGTGTCTGCACGCCGGTCACGAGACCGAACCCGATGAAAAGTGCCGCATTGCTAAAGATAGCGATATCCCATAAAGTATGGGGAGTTACGCTTTCCCCGCCGCTACCAACATCAGTCTAACCCATTTAGCAGGCGTTGAGCAAGCAGCCAGCGCAAACGCCAACAGTGGTGCCATCAAACTTGTGGAAAGTTTCGTCGATGACTCCGGCTACGTCCACATGTAGATGGGAAGCTTGCGGCCTAGGGAAGACGCTAGGTTGCTGGCTAGGCCGATCCTGCAGGAGTACGACGCTTTCACAGTTGAGGAGCTAGCCGGAATCCAGCCTCAGTCCAACCTGTGGCAATAGTTGGTTGCTGCTAGGCCGATCCGGCAGGAGTACCCTCCAACGAGGCCGCCAAGATTGAAACCGGGATAATTGGCCTGATTCAGGGATAGAATATTTGACAGATCAGGGATAAGTCCCCTAGATTCATGGATAACCGTCCCAAAATCGGGATAAAAACAAGTTCCCTCGGTCGATCATGCGTCGACTGCGAATGATACGATTAGATCATCATTGCATTGTTGATAGTTCACAGAAGTAACGGAAGAAGTTGCCTGCCATTGGTCTGCGAGATTGAGGCTTACAAATACAACTTGGAGAAAATTGCGTGTCAGAGTTCCACTTTCACATCGCTTGGGCCGCGATACTCGCCATCGGACTGATGCCATTTGCAATTTGCAATTTGTCTTCGTTTGTGTTGGTCGTGCAGGTCCTGGCGACGTTGGGTTGCGGTTGTATTGACACTCGTTACGGGGGCGATATTCCTCTTGGAGCTTTTCAACATCGGCACTTTAACGGGATTACTCTGGTTAATCTCATTTCCATTCGTGTCACTTGCCGTTATCGTACTATACGTGACTGAAATGATTTTTGGGGCTCCCACGCGATCAGAGAGGCAAGATACGACGGTAAGTGGCGATGAATCAGAGCCGAACATTGCGATCGTAAGGCGATCCCTCACATGAATCCATATAAAAGCCCTGATCAAGCGAACGAGACTTTGATGCCAAATACGGAGAAATGTTCGGTTGTTCGTTTTGTATTGACGACATTAACGATTGCTGTCTTGTCAACAACGATTTGCGCCGGTCTAGCGCTAACACTAACTTCGGGTTCCACGACGGGGAATGGTTATCTATTTTACTGGGCAAATATTTACTCTTTACCGATCTACGCATTTTTGATGTCGTGGATTGGCTTTCGGAAATTCCGTACAAAACGGAGAATTTTGCTTTCGATCGCTTCGACAGTTTTAGCCCCGGTTCTATTTTTCGTCGTGGTCATTATCGTGTTTACAAACCTTGGGAACAGCACATAGTACTAGACCAGGGACAATGTCCGACGAACCGTTCCAAAGCATTTGTTCGATCGAGAACCATTGGTTAGTGCGGATCGGGCCCGTCAAACACGGATGGGTGAGGGCTTGCTGGCACGTCAAGATACAATCGGGAACCATTTAGCAGCAGGACGGCAATCCAGAACCTCATACTCGAACCCTGACGGATGTTCGTGCCACTTCATGGAATCATACACGAGGGAACAATGTGGTGCACCGAAGTCGCCGCCGGTGCCTTCCTGACTTTTTGAAGCGTGGTCTCCGGCGACATCGGTGACCACTGACGTTCTGCTTGTCGGTGCCGCGATCATGACGCAGACCAAACGCACTTTCGCAATCGTAATTTGGTCGTTAGAAACGCAGGCGGCCGATTGGCGACCGCGATACACTTCAAGCATCGCTGGCCAAGTCGTGGATTGCATTATCATGCATCCACGCAAAGCTGGCCCATGATTGCAGGCGGTCGATCGGAATCGTACAATGACCGATTCGTGTTCCTCACATTGTCGACGCTGACCCAAAACAAACGGAACAATAGTGGTGCACACGAAGCAGCCCTTCGTCGTGTTTTTACTTGTGATGCCGTGTACCGGGCTGCTCGGTG
>JANLUJ010000652.1:0-13443 GCA_031363425.1 Pirellula sp. | reverse complement strand
GCAATGGAGGCATGCTGGCGAACCAGGAGAAAAACCCGCAATACTCTTTACAAAATACGTCGTCAAATTCTGCAGCTCCAAACACGACGATGATTGCATCCCCTATGCTAAACAGTGATTCAGGGAGCCGATTTCACCGTTAAGGCGAGCGGCAGGAGTTGGTTTACCGTAGCTTGGGCCCTTGGCCCGAGTTTCGCACGGCCCAGGGGGCCATGCTACAGGTAGATTTCAGTCTGCCGCTCGCCTAAATAGGAATTAGCATGGCAAAAATGGCAACGGCAAAAATGGCAACGGTATGATGAGTTTCAATCAGCGATATCGATGGAGTTGCGTTGCAGTTCATCGTCGCACCCAGCAGGTGCGACCTACGGTATGTCGCACCTGCCAGATGCGACCTCAATTGACTGCTATTTACAAAAGATCGATCCTCTCCGTAACTTGGACCGCGTATATTCTTATCGTCTGCCAGGCAACTTTCGTGGCGCGTTTTACGTACGCTCAAGAGCCTGCAGCCGCGAACGTGCTTGCTGGAACGTCGATCTTAGACATGCCAGGAGACATAGCTTCGACATTAGTGGACGGGGTGGAGCGTTTCCTGCTGAAGGAGTTAGACCAATCTGTTCAAAAGCGAATTTCGCAATGGCCCAAACCGAGCGAGTTGCAAGTGAAGGCTGCCGAAAAGGATTCGTATGCGGCAGCGACCCATATGCTTCGAGAGGAGTTGCGGCAGCGAATTGGCCTCGTCGATTTAAGGGTCAACTGCAAGGCCTTTACGATCCAATCTGTCGCTCCACCGATCGTAGGCGACCACCAATGGGTTGCTATGAACGAAGCGTGCAAGATCTATTTTGTTCGGTGGCCGGTTTTCGAAGGCGTTGATGCAAGCGGATTGCTGGTGGTGCCGAACGGCGAAGTTCGATTCCACTCCGTCGTCGTTCCTGATGCAGGTCAATCGCCGGAACAACTCTGTGGATACGATGAGAACTCGTCGTTGGTTGCATTGGAACTAGCTGCTCGGGGTGGCGTCGTTGTGGTCCCGGATACAATCCGCCGGAACCGTGAAGCCAGAAATGGTCGGGCCAAACTCACCGATCAAGAATTCCTCTACCGCTCTGCATTTGTGCTTGGTCGGCACGTGATCGGCTATCAGGTTCATGAAATCTCAGCTGCCTTGGATGCATTGCGGTCAACGTATGGCGACCATCCAAAATTGGTAGCTGGTTGGGGCGAGGGAGGAAGCCTGGCTTTGTTCGCTGCCGCCGTCGACACTCGGATTGATGCTGTATGTGTTTCTGGGCATTTTGGTCCTCGTGAGGGCATTTGGTCGGAACCGATACATCGCAACGTGCACGGATTGCTTAATCATTTTGGCGACGCGCAACTTGCGGCACTGGTTGCACCTAGGTCGCTCGTAATCGATGCGGTGCCCGGGCCAACCGTGAACATTTTGGGGGAGGGCGGAGCACCCGGTGTGCTGGCTGGTCCCTCGTTGGAACAAACTCAGGCCGAAGTGCAGCGGACCACGACCATGCTAACCCCGTGGCAGCTAAGTTCGCGAATCCAAATCGTTAAACCAACGGACGCAAACACCAAGCATTTTGCAACGACGCTGAACGCGATTCAAACGAGCCTGAAAACAATTGGCGTCAAAGAACCACCAAGTATTTCCAAGGGTTCGCCTCCCTTGCCGTGGACGGATCGGATCGTGGCGTCGGAGGAAACGCGACGCGCAGAGACCCTGTCCAAATGGAATCGATTTCAACAAGCGTTACTTGAGCGGTCGGCTAGTGAACGCGACCAATATTGGAGCAAGCTCGACACCAAGTCGCCCGAGAGCCTTAGCGATACCATTGAACCGTACCGCGAGTTCTTCAAAAAGGAGACAATAGGCGATTGGGGGTGGGAGCCGGTTCCGCTCAAGCCTAGAACGAGGTTGATTTACGACGAGCCGAAATGGCTTGGTTATGAACTGGTGTTGGATGTTCATGAGGATGTCATCGCGTATGGAACACTGCTCATTCCTCGCGACGGCAAGCCAGTCAAGAATCGACCATGCGTGGTGTTTCAGCACGGGCTTGAGGGCCGGCCGAGCGATACGATTCAAGGCGACCATCCGGCGTACCATGATGTTTCAAGGCAGTTGGTCGAACAAGGATACGTTGTCTTCGCTCCTCAAAATTTATATTTGTTTCAAGATCGCTTTCGCACTTTGCAACGCAAGAGCAATCCGTTGGGTAAGACACTTTTCTCTACGATCGTGGCTCAGCACAAGCAAATCGTTCGCTGGCTTGGAGCACGCGACGAGATTGATCCAAAGCGCATTGCGTTCTACGGACTATCGTATGGCGGAAAGAGCGCCATGCGCATCCCTGCCTTGGTTCCAGAGTATTGTCTGTCGATTTGTTCCGCTGACTTCAACGATTGGGTTTGGAAGAACGCGAGCACAACCAGCCCATACAGTTACGTTTGGACGAACGAATACGAGATTTTCGAGTTTGGATTGGGCAATCATTTCAACTACGCCGAGATGGCAGCGTTGATTGCACCGCGTCCATTCATGGTGGAGCGAGGGCACTTCGACGGCGTCGCACCAGACGAACGCGTAGGCTTGGAATTTGCAAAGGTCAATCGACTTTACTCCGCTAAACTGGGACTGCCTGACCGATGTCGAATAGAGTGGTTTGCCGGCCCGCATACGATCAACGGAAAAGGGACGTTTGATTTCTTGCGAGAGCATCTAAAAGCAGGTCGAAATTAGTATTGCTGAGGTGAACGTCAACCACCACGGGCTATAGGGCGACCGGCAGACTGAAAAGTACCAGTAGCACGACGCGCGAGCTAGTGAATTGGAATCTGGAATGACTAGCTTGCTCGCTTTGAAGTTGCACTGTTTTAGGTCCGTAGGACCGGCAGATCTTAGCCGGGGTTGTAAAACGTTGTAAAACCTCGGTTCGGATGAGAGCACCTCGAGTTAAGTCCCGAAGGGACGACAGAACCGACGATCTGCTGTCCCTCCGGGACTCGGACTCGCAATTTACTCCGATTTCGGTGGTTTCACCGGTTTCACCACGGCTAAGTTCTGTCGAGCCTTCGGCTCTAAGGAAGAAGGCTCCGATGGCTTGCCTCAGGAATTTTATCGCTGACGCGATCAAGCAAATAGTTGGCATCCACTTTCGGCAGCCTACTTCGCTGCGGCCTATGCCAGTATCTCGCGAACCACGTTACCGTGAACGTCCGTAAGACGATAGTCTCGTCCCCCATGGCGATAGGTTAGTTTGGTATGGTCCATGCCAAGCAAATGCAAAATAGTTGCATGGAAGTCATGCACGTGAACCTTCTTCTCCGCCACAGTGGCACCTATCTCGTCGGTCGCCCCATACGAAATCCCAGGCTTCACCCCAGCACCTGCAAGCCATGAGCTAAAGCAAGCGCTGTGGTGACCGCGACCCTTGTCGCCGTCAACGCCAGGTGTACGTCCAAACTCGGTCGTCCACACAACCAGCGTATCCTCCAACATCCCACGCTGCTTGAGATCTTTGAGCAAGCCAGCGATGGGCTGGTCGATCACTTTGGCATGATCGGAGTGCTCCGCCATGTTGCCATGTTGGTCCCAATTCTGACTTGAACTGCCATCGAGTAACTCGATGAATCGCACGCCACGTTCGGCCAGCCTGCGAGCGACAAGGCATTTCCAACCAAAGCCGCTCGACTCGCCCGGCTTGAGACCATACAAATCGAGAGTAGCCTGCGACTCGCATGACAGATCAAACACCTCCTTTGCTTCGCTCTGCATCTTGAACGCAGTTTCAAATGTTCGAATGCGCGCAGCAAGTTCCTGCTCACCGGCGCGGTCCGCCAAATGCCGTTGATTGAAAGAAGATGCAAACTCCAACTCGAATTGCTGAATGTCTTTGCGGGCAGTTCGTCGATCCAAATTCGGAATCGGCTCGGCGCCTGGTACAACCCTCACACCTTGGTGGTAGGCTGGCAAAAAATCATTCGCGTAAACTTGAGTACCTGCATAAGGCAACTCCTTCGCTAGCACAACGAATGAAGGCAAGTTACTATTGACGGTACCAAGTCCAAAACTGATCCACGAACCAATGCTCGGCCTCGAAAAGAAAAACGAACCGGTGTGGATCGCAAGGGTCGCCTGATAGTGCTCATTGTCATCTGACTTCATCGATTTGATCAAGCAAATGTCATCCATGCAGGTGCGCAAATGAGGAAACAAATCGCTAACAAGCGTTCCGCATTTTCCGCCAGGCTTGAAGTCCCATAGCGGTTTGAGCAAAACTCGCTCTTGATTGGAGAGCCCGCCACCTACGCCTTTCTTCTTTCCGTCCGCTTTGAACAATTCCGGCTTGTGATCGAACGTGTCCATGTGGGATACACCGCCATTGGAAAAGATGAAAATGACACGCTGTGCCTTAGCGGGAAAATGCGATGGTTTGGGCGCAAGTGGGTCGGCAAGCGAAGCAGCATTTTCCTGGTTCTCGGCCATCAACTGCGATAGCAGCCCAGGCATCAACATCGATCCGCCGACCAAGCTCTGAATGATTCTGCGTCGCTCCATATGTCCCTCAATCAAGGTAAATAAACTCGTTCAAACGAAACATGGATCGCAACAACGACTGCCACGATTGGCTCTCCACTTCTCTTTGGTTCGAATTCGATTCTGCCAAAGCTTTCCCAACCGAATCCAATAGGTTTTTCGAGGATTCGATTTCGAAAGAAGTCGGAAAACGTCCCAGCGCCAATCGATATGCATATCGCAATTGCTCTTCGCGAATATCGGAATGCGAAAGGACGCGCTCTGCGAATCCTGACGCTTGTTGGTGAACGAATGGGTCATTTAGAAAATAGAGTGCTTGAAGAGGAGTCGTGCTAACAGGTCGCCAGGGGGTGCTTACCGCTGGATCCGCACCATCGAACATACTTAGAAATGGGTGACGCTGGATGCGCTGCGTCATCAAGTACACGCTGCGATGATTGGATTCATAAACCGCTTTGAACGGATTGTGTTGCGTAAATTTCCATTGCATTTGAGGAGGAAACGGATGTGTCTCACCCGGTTTTGGATCAAGGTTTCCGCCAAGCGTAAGCAAAGTATCTCGAATGGACTCCGCATCCATTCGCAAGCGAGGGAAGTGGCTAAGAAAAGTGTTCGATGGATCGGCCTCGATCGATTTCAAAGATGGGATGCTGTTCATACGGTAGACTCGCGACAGCATGATCTCGCGATGGATCGCCTTGATGGACCAGCCTGATTCGATGAATCGAATCGCCAACCAATCAAGCAATTCGGGGTGCGATGGCGGTTTGCCCTGCCGACCAAAGTCATTGGGCGTCGGGACAATCCCTCGACCAAAATGGTGGAGCCAAATACGATTGACCATCACGCGGGCGGTCAGCGGATTTTCTCGATCGGCAATCCATTCCGCCAATTGCAACCGGCCGCTCGTTGACTCCGTATCGGGAACGCGTTGGCCACCCAGAACGGTCAAGAAGCGCCGAGGTACGACGTCGCCAACTTTGTTTGGGTCACCTTTGATTTGGATCGCGACGTCAGACTTCTTTTTCGCGTCAACGACCGCGTACGCTTGTTCGAAAGGCAAGGGGCGCTTGGCAGAACTCTCGGCCTTGTCGCGAGCCTTCTTGATGAGATCCTCCAAACTCTTCTTGTCGTCGTCTGTCGCATTCTGTGGAAGTTCTCTTTTCTGTTTTTCCAACGCCTTTACTTCGTCATCGAGTGGCAGTTGCTCCTTGGCTCGGGACTGCTTCACTTGGTCTGCAACATCGGCAGAGACTAACGGCACGAAATCGCGTTGCTTCTGTTCCAGTTCAATCCCAGGCCACGGATATCGAGTGCTATTGAAAATTCCATAAAGCGCATAGTAGTCTTCGGCCGTGACTGGATCGAACTTGTGGTCATGGCATCTAGCGCAATTGATGGTGGTAGCCAAGAAGGCGCGACCCACGCTGTCCAGCGTGTCTTCAATCGTCAAATGGGTTGGATAGTCATCGACGCGAGAGCCAAATCTTCTTGCTCCCGCCACATATCCTGTTGCAATCAATTGACGATGAGCTTCGGCCACGGAACTGCTAGGCAAAAGATCTCCTGCCAATTGTTCGCGAACGAATTGATCAAATGGCATGTCATCGCGAAATGCATCGATCACCCAATCCCGATACTTGATCATTTGAGGTATTGGAAAATCGGAGTTGTCGCCTGCTGTATCGGAGTATCGAACCACATCTAGCCAATGTCGCCCCCATCGTTCTCCATACTCCTGGGTCGCTAGTAAACGTTCGACTACGTTTGCATAGGCCGAAGAACGCTGATCGTTTACAAATGCATCGATTTGTTCAGGCGTCGGAGGCAAACCAACTAAGTCGTACGTGGCTCGACGGATCCAGATGACTCGGCTGGCATCCGAGCTCGACTCCAAGCTATTACTTTTCATGCCCGCCAATAGGAAGCGATCGATGCTGGTCAGAGCCCCGTCCGAATCATCGACTTCCGGCGGCTTGGGAACGGTTAATGGGTGCAAAGACCAAAAGTCTCTAGCTTTGTCCCAGTCTATGGCTTTTTTGGCTTTCATGATTGAAACAGTGTCCTCGGTTCGAGGATCAGGGGCGCCCATTTCGATCCACGTCTTGAAGTCTCGAATCTCGTGATCGGCGAGTTTACCATTTGGGGGCATTTGCAAAACCGCTTTGTTGTATTGCAGCGCTACCATGAGCAAACTAGCCTCCGCGTCGTGCGGCACAACCGATGGCGATGTGTCCCCTCCTTTCACGATTCCTTTTTGCGAATCGAGCAAGAGTCCGCCGCCAAGCTCGGATGCCGCCGAACTGTGGCATTCATAGCAATGCTGAACGAAAACAGGTCGGATCTTGGCTTCAAAGAAAGCGACTTGTTCTTGCGTGGGTGAGCGATTGAACTCAACTCGAAGTGCGTCTGGGACGTCTCCGATCGCATTCCACAATTCAACACCCGATAAATTGGCCGCGCCCCCTTTGGCCGATATCTTGATGGTTCCATTGATTGCGGTCGCGTTCCATGGGCCAAGCCTTCTCCATTGCCCCGCGGTACCGCTAGCAAATCGCTCAATGACAACCTGATCGTTCACTAAAATTTGAAAATGCTCCGAGGCGTTGTCTTCCCAGGTGTAGAGGAAAACGCGATATTCGCCCGGTTCCAACGCTGTTAGCTCGACATCGATTGCAGAACCCCATCGGCTACTGCGAATCATGGACTCGCGATTTCGGTCGGTTTTGGGTTTGAGGACAACGTTCCTATTCTCAAACGAGTTACCATTGCACTTGAAGTCTGGCGAATTGTTTCCTTGCCAAATATGGCCATCGATTTCGAGCGATGGTCCGTTGAGATTTATTCCTCGGACAAAGGTAGCTTTCTCGGGGTCACTTTCATCGCCTTTCGCAATCGCAGCAACGACGAGGAGCGATGCAACAATCAACATCATTGGAGATCGCTGAAATGGGCAGTACGGACGAATGAAGCAAGGATTAAGGTATCGGGAGGCGGTCATCGGTGGGGAAATTCGAGGGACGGCTACAATGTTAATTCTACTATACTAATCGACCGGACAGACGAGTAAGTCGTTTAAGGGTTTTTCAGCATTCCCCAGTGCCACTGATTGGAATTAGCGTTGCACAGGGGACTACTCGTTCCCAGGCTCTGCCGCCGGGTGCGACTGAAATGTACAATGCAAATGCTCGTCGGAAAATTCTGCCTAATCGCTAAAGTTTACCGATTGTTTAGCCGATAACACCCTTGTGCTAATAGTTTGCAACTGGACCATCAGGTCTATCGTGAACGATAAGTGCGTTAGGGGGGTACCTAACACAAGTATCGAAAAGCGAATGCATGCATTCTTGACCGCTTGGTGGCGATCGAGATGGATGTATTGGATGCGGTCTGCCTTTTCTGGGTGAGATCGCGTCAACGCGGCTCGAAACACGTCGACCGACGGGACCTCCAGGCTCATGAAACGCTACCTTTATCGATGGTTCGCTGGATTGCAAATCGGCTGCGTACTGCTAACCGGTTGCCACCCCACCCAGCCATTCTTTTTGGGCGAACGCGGTGACCTAGCCCATTACCTCGATCGTGCTCAGCAAATTGAGTACGCCGATCTCAATTCGGTGCCGTTGGCAGAAGCTAGCCAATCGCACGAGCCATTTTCGCTCAACAATCAGAAATTTGAGCACATCGACCTTTCGCTCGAAGAGTGCATTGCTTACGCATTGGTCAATACTCATGTCGTTCATGCTTTGCCCGGATCGCAGCGGCAGAATGCGGATGTTGCGGCGACTATTCTTTCGAGTCCGTCGGGGCAATTGGCGACGTCCAGTGACGCAGCGATCACGGCCACCACGACCAATTCGCAACCAGCCGTAACCGATCAAAACGGCAATCGCATTTTGCCGCGTGGCGCCGCTCGGGCCAATCAAGTTGGCGGTGTCGAGGATGCATTGAGCGAGTTTGATGCACAAGCCACATCGTTTATTTCGTTCAATACGACAGACCGCGCACGCAACGTCGGAGCTGGAAACGTATTCAATCCGCAGCTGTTTCTGGCGCGTGACGTAACGGCTCAGATGGCGATATCCAAAAGGACGGCGACCGGCGGCGTAACGACCTTTCGCTCGCAGTCCATCAGTTCCTTCAATAATATCCCAACCCAAGCGGCAGCTGCCGGCAACTTTGGCCGCGCCGTTCCGACCGACTACACACAGATCTTCGAAGCGCAGGTGCAACATCCTTTGATGCGAGGACGAGGGGCGTTGGTCAATCGAATTCCAATCGTTTTGGCACGCATCAACGAAGATACCGCGATTGGCCAATACGAAGAACGCATTCGCAATTTGGTCCGGGACGTCGAGTTCGCTTACTGGGATCTATTTGCTGCCTACTTCAATGTCGATACGGCTCGAACGGCCGTTGACAGTGCCGCACTTCCATGGAAAGTCGCCAAAGCAAAGTTAGACGTTTCGCCGAAAAACGCTGAGGCTCAAGCTCGTGTGACATACCATCAGTTCCAAGCTCAACTGGATGCAGCCATCGCTGGCGGTGGAGCAACTGGCGGCGACCCTGGTCTCTTCGGTCGCGAACAGAACCTGCGTCTGCTGATGGGCTGGGCTGCCAACGATGGACGTCTAATTCGCCCGACCGACAAACCTGCAATCGGTTTGGCTGAGTTTGATTGGGATACGATCAAGGGAGAGACGCTCTGTCGCAACATCGACATCCGCAATCATAAATGGATTGTCAAGCAACGAGAACTAGAACTCATATCTGCCAAGAACCAAGCCTTGCCAGATGTAAACGTCTCCCTAAACTACCGCTGGCTGGGTGTTGGTAGCTCGCTCATTGACCGGCACGGCGGAAACCAGCCTTTCCCAATTGGAAGACCCAGTGCGTTCGAAGAGCTGTTTGGCGGAAACTACCAAGAAGGAGGGGTCCGAATGGAATACAATCCAAACGCGTTCGGATCACGTCGCCAGCTGAATGACGTACAAAACAAACAGCTTTCGCTAGCGAGAGAACACCGCGTTCTTGAAGCAAAAGAAATCGCTGCTGTTCACCGACTCTCAGCCCTTTGGCAACAAGTGGACAGCTTGTACAAGCAAATGACGCAACAGTTTCAAGCACTTAATGCTGCCCAAACACTGGTCGATGTCTCTCAAGCCAAACTAGCAGGCGGTGGTGGTAGCGGTGGTGACCAAGCAATCGACGCAATCATTGACAATCTCTTGCGTGCACAGCAAAGCCGGTCTACGGCTGGCCAAAACTATATTCGGGCGCTTGCCGAATACAACAAGTCACTGGTTGAGATCCATGCAATCAAAGGTTCGTTGCTCGAATACAACAACATTGCACTCGAAGAAGGGATGTGGCCTCAAAAAGCATACTGGGACGCACATGAAAGAGCTCGCGAACGAGACTCCGCTAAGTTCATGGACTACGGAGCCAGTCGTCCAAGAGTCATTAGCCGAGGTCAATACGCACAGAACTCGGGCAACGCGAATGCTCAAGCTCGTCCCGCTAGTTCAACGCCAGGCGGAACAGCCCCAGAGAAGAGGTCACCTGAATCCGTTCCAGCCAAACCGGATAAATCCACCGACGAACTACCAGAGAAGCGGGCAAACTACAATTCAAAGCCCAAATTCGATTGGGGACAATAGATCTCAAAGGAATTTTATGTGTACAGCGTTAGCTGTGAGCGAGTGGTAGGGGGGAAACCCAAGGGACGATTGGTCGAACAGGCCAACCGTCCCTTGAGTCGTTTGCATCAGACGTAATTCGCGAGGTGGTAGCATGGCCCCCTTGGCCGTGCGGAATTCGTGCCCGGAGCCCAAGCTACGGTAACTAACTCCTGCCGGTCGCCTAAGTGCCAACGCAGCATATTGTTGAACCACCGAGACACGAGGAACGCAGAGAAATGATTGACAGGTTACTGACGGATTCTTCGTGTAACCGTTACCATCAAAGCAAACTACTTTTGCAGATGGCCTTTGACCCATCGATGGCAGGGAGCTTCGACACAATAATACATGATTGCCGCGGCTAGCAGACTGGCCACGAACGCGACGATCATCGACGCGAAAGCGAGAAAGGGACTGCTTCCGACCCAAGGATTCAGTCCATGCAGAACAAGTCCGTTCACCAAATAGTGAATCAAGAAAAGACTGTACGAAACTCTGCCTAACCAAAGCAAAGGTAGTGGCACCGATGATTTTGAAAAGTACCGCACAACGACATAAATGGTTAAGCCTGAGGCAAGAGCAACCAAAATTCTAGGGCGGAACTCGACGAATAATGAAGTGGACATCGCAATCGCATAAAGCGGGAAAACCCACCATGCAATTCGGCCTTGCAATGTCCAGCCGACTAGCGTCCCCAATACCAGTGAACCAAGGAAATAGAATACGTAAATGTCGTTTGCCAAGTCTCGACTCCAATACCATGTCGAAACGATCCCTAGCGGAATCATGAAACAGGACATTGCTGTTGGCCCGAAAATCTCTTTCTTGAATGATTTTCCGAGAGTGTGTAGGGTTGATTGAATCAACAAAAAGAGCGCTGCAAATTGAAGATCGATACATAGGTACCATGTGCCAGCCGACAGGTTTCCATAACCCAAAATGTCTTGCAGGAAGAATACATGGGCTAGCAATTGCCTAATCGAAAAGGAATCGATCAACGGCGGATTCATGTCGCGACTTAACGTCGACCAAGACGCGGCGATTAGGAACAGCAGCATGACAAGATAGGGTGGGGCTAGGCGCATGTATCGCAAAAGAATAGTCCACGAGGCTTTTTGCCAAGAAATCGGCTGATTGGGCATTGTTATTGCGAGAGCAAAGCCACCGAAAACAAAGAACATGTGGACGACAAACAATCCGTAGTTATAGATCCCATACATTAGGCTTGGGGCGAAGAGATCAGCCACGTCCGAGTGTGGAGAATACTCACAAAAATGATGTCCCACGATGACACAAGCGGCCAAGCCCTTGCACGCTTCCAGCAATTCAAACCTCTGACCAGCCTCAACATAGCTTGATCGTTCGCTGGAGCGCGCCAATTCGATGGGTACATCGAGACGACCTTGAGATGGGATAAGAATGGCCATGGGTCCGAATTTTGGACAAAGAATGCCAAGAGAATGAACGATCTTGTTAGAATATCTAAGACAACGCTGATTTCAAGCAGTTTGGTTTGGTTCCCACCAAATCGTTCCCTTTCCTTGTTAGGTGAGCGACAGACTCCCAACCCCCTTTCGGTCATTAAGTCCTTCCTCCTGAAAACCGTCATCGGCCAAACTCCGGTGACGCACCCCGCCAACCATGGAAATCGAACCAATGAAATTCGAAGATGACTTGTCGACGTCGAAGGGTGGTGGAATTTGTGTTTGGGATCAGGAAATATATCTGTCGGACCGTGAAGCCAATCGCACCTTTGCATGGTTGAGTCAGCGGGTAACGCCTGAGTGGTTTGATGTCGCTGTCGTCCAACTAAGTCAACGTCATGAAGTACGCTTTGCATTGAAAAAGGACGAGTATGATCGATGGACTCCAGCGGGGGATACACTGCAGTTGTCTGAAAAGCTTTCCTTGTCAAGTCGCGCCCGTAGCGACCTTGAAAAAGAAATTCTCGTTGCGATGTTAGCAAGCCCAGTCGTTTTCGATTTTCCGAGCTTGCAGGAATTAGAATCCCACGTTCGCGTCCGTTGTAACATTGTCGAAGCTGCGACAAAGACCTTTCTTTCGTTTGCTGCTTACGAAGCGGAACGCCCGTTAGATTATTGGGAATATGATTCGGATCGAGGATTTGTAGTTCGCCCAGGCAAATCCATCATCGAGGCACTTCGGATCGCAACGCAACCAACTGAAATGGAGTCGGCATATTCCTTTTCATGTTATCGAGCCTCGGAATATATCGTGGCATTGGGACTTGCGGAGGAGGCTCGCGGTTGCAATCTAGAGCTCCTCAATCGACTTCAACTGCAAGCCGAAACGCGGGCGATTCGATCGGGCGAGTTCCATCAGGTCTTCATGAAAGAATACGGATCGCGAGAAAGTCCAATACCTCCCAAGTACTATGTTCCTGGGGATCGCGTCTGGTTTCGCAATCCCGACGCAGCTTCCTCCGATGCGATGGGATTCGAAGGCTCTTGGGTCTTTTACCTTGGACGAGGGCTATTTTCCGACTTCTGGAAACGCAACAAAGCCTTCACTTTGCAATCCAAAAGCTTGGAGATTTACCATTGGCGAAATGCAACCTATCGAGACAACACTGGGGAGCTTCGAATTGACGAAAAGGTCGTTCAATCACATGTTGAGTCGTCGCTCAGAAATCCAGCCGAACTTGAAAGCATCCTGCATACCATGGGAAAGCTGCAAGATCCGCGAGGTGTGTATTTAGACGGGGGTTGCATCGATCCTACGCGAGAATATCCAAGATGGGTTCGACCCTGCACTACCGACATTGTATTGCCAGATGTAAAGTGCAACGCACAGTAGGACGCACTCGAGTGCCACGGCTCGCTCGCAAGCACTGAAGTTTATAGCACGACGCGCAAGCTAGTGATTCAATTCACTCACTAGCTTGCGCGTCGTGCTACAAAACGTCATCGGTTTGGGGTCATACGAACTGTTGGGTGGATACTAACCGTATCGTTGCCGCACATCACTTGGCACTCGCCCTCTTGAATCATGACTTGCAATCGCATTGTTCGTTCAATAAACCGAGTTACTAAATCTAGCTGATTGCAGTCCAAATCGATGACCGTCAGATTTTTTGAACGTGCGAGCGAACTCTCATTCTTGCTCCACCAAACCTCCGCTGAATTGCCGCTGTAAATAACGATGATAACTTGCTGCGCTCGACCACAGGCTCTGCGAATGGCAGCT
>JANLUJ010000644.1:0-16243 GCA_031363425.1 Pirellula sp. | reverse complement strand
CTCAAGTCAATCGGCACTTTCTTATTCTGGCCCGCGTAAAACTTGGTGATATCAATTCCTTGGCGTTGCTCTTCTTCCATAAACTTCAGTCGTTGTTCGAGACGTTCGATGCGGCGGTGCATTTGGGGAATCATCTCGATGGAGGCGTCTTGAACTTGTCGTCGTGGAACAGCGGGATAGCCCAAATGGCGTTGCATGGCAGCGAATAGGAAAAGCGGTTCTTTACGGCGATTTGCGAATGCAATCTTTCCTTCGCGTTCGCCAAACAGGATTGGGTAGTCCGCTTCTGCGTCTTCGCCTAAGTGTCGTTTGCGATACTGAACAAATTCATCGCTACGACCATAGATGAGATCTGCGATGTCCACGATTCCCAACTGCTTTCGGACGACCAAAATCCAGTCACGCCATTCCGGCGTGTAAAGGGGGTCGTCGCTCATCGCCTTGAGACCTTGGTCGTAGTTCAATCGATTGCGGCATAAGACCTCAAATTGATAGAAAAAGAACCCCTGGCGATTGTCTGATTTTGCACGGTACTCGGCTTCAAATCGTAGAACATGGAGTGCCGTCTGAAAATCAAATCGACCGCTATCGAGTTCAGATTGCTCTACGACGAAGCTCTGGAACGGGGTGAAGTAGTGACGGAGCCGTTTCATTCCGTCGGCGAGCACACCACAATGCTTTAGCTCGGTACAAAGAAAACCAATTGCCAAGGGCAGCTTGGTGGTGGCTAGCACTTCGAATCGACACTGCTCCAAGAGATCTTGGAGCGTCATGTCTTGTCCCAAACGTTCCGCGAGAACTCGAAAAAGATAAGCTTGTTCGATAAACTCTTCGCGAGGCAGCATGCTTTAGTGAGCTGCGGTGGGAACGACCCACACCTTGAGCTCGGTGGAGATCTCTTGGTGCATTTGAATCTTGACTGTGTACAGCCCCAATTCCTTTAGCACCCCTTCAAGCTTGACTTGGTCAGCGGAGATCTGGTAGCCGTTGGCTTTGAGGGCCGCGACGATTTCGGTCGCACCTACGCTGCCGTACAGATGACCTTCGTCATTGGCATTTGCCTCGACGTTGATCGATTGTTTAGAGAGTTGGTCCGCGAGCGTGCGCAGCGAGGCTAGGCGCTGCTTTTCGATGTCGAGAAGCTTCGCTCGGTGCTTTTCAACCATTCGTTTATGATGGTCGGTCGCAACAATTGCCAAACCTTCGGGGATCAAAAAGTTGTTGGCGTAGCCAGGCTTTACTTCCACAACTTGCCCGGATTTCCCTAGGTATTCGACATTTTGGATCAGCATCAATTGGATGCCGCCATTGGGTCCTTTGGGCAATCGTGGGAACTGAGGGATTCGCTTCTTTTTGGTAGGTGCCATTTTAAAACTTCGATCCGAAAAAATTCATCGTGTAAGATTGTGATAGTTGATAGTTAAAAGGGCATGTCTTCGTTGACGTAGACATCGTCCCCAACCTCGGAAACGTGCATCTCGGAATTCCCCCCGGTGTGCATAGCTCCAGGTCCGTCATGAGCGGAATCCACGAACCGTGTATTCCCTGTACTTGTTGTTTTGGATGGTGGTCGCGCCTCGCCGTTTTTACCTTCGTTTCGTCCGCCGAGCAATTGCATTCGGTCGACGATTACATACAGCTTGCTTCTTTTTTGGCCGTCTTTTTCCCAAGTATCTTGTTTTAGTCGCCCCTCGACGAAAATCGGTGAGCCTTTACCGAGGTACTCGCTGACAATTTCAGCGGTTCTGCCAAAAAAAGTCACATCGACAAAAGACGTTTCATCAATCCACTCGCCACTTGCGTTCTTGCGACGATCATTGACGGCGATTGCATTTTGACAAACCGCCATCCGGCTGTTGGTGTACCGCAGTTCAATGTCGCGCACTAAATTGCCAAGGAGAATAACTCGATTGTAGCTAGCCATGATGGACCCTCGACCACTATTAAAACGAAGGGATTAAACCGATTGAGCTGCTCTCGAACGTCCTATTCGTCATCAGCCTCAAGATCTTCTTCATCGTCGACACCCGCGCCAACGCCAACTGCTTGTTTCTCTAGGACAACATCAATCGGCACGACGACTTTTTCTTGAGCATGCGCGACCAATGCATCGATCAATCGCGGATCAATGCGAGTGAACATGAATCGAAGCAGGCTTTCCTTTAATTGGCAAGCGCGGTTCAATTCCTTAAGTTTGGAAGTATCTAGCTTGAAGTAGGCAAGCCAATAGGTCCCCTTTTGATGCCCTTTGATTTGGTAGGCAAGTCTTTGCTCAGCCCAAAGTCGGGTGACCAAAATTTCCCCGCCGACATCGCCGATCATCGACTCCACTGAAGCTGCAACACCGCTTGCATCGCGAGCGTAGTGATTGCTGTCGAAAAGGAACAAGCACTCGTAAATTCCGGTAACCAACGTATGAACTCCTGAAAACTGATCCAAATACTGGTGAATGAACCTGGGTTGTAATGATTACTTATTTGATTTTGGTGGTAGCAAGTCTCGATTGAAACCGTTCATTGCCACATCGATGCCGTCGCTGAGCCAACAGGTGATTGCGTTGACAGCTTTGGAAAGCCCATCGTCGACAATCGCACGTTCGGTGGCAGTAAATTTGCTAAGGACATAATCCGACGTTTCCCAATGCTCAGGTGTAGGATCGATTCCGATCCGCAACCGTGGAACTTCCTGAGTCCCGAGGGATTGAATTATGTCGTTGAGCCCCTTCTGCCCGCCACTTGACCCCGACTTGCGGATCCTGAGTTTACCAAGTGGCAAACTCAAGTCATCGCAAATCACTAAAATATTTTGTGTTTCAATCTTATAAAATCGAGCGAACTGAGCCACGCACCGTCCACTGCAATTCATGAATGTTAGTGGCCAAACCAGGCAAACATCCCGTTGCCCGATTCGACCTTTGGCGAATTGCCCTTCGAACTTGGCTTGCAAACTGGGCGAACCCATTTTGGCAAGCACTCCGTTTAGGCAATCGAATCCTACGTTATGCCGGGTTTTTTCGTACTTTACACCTGGGTTCCCAAGCCCGACTACCATCGCCATTCCGGCATCGACGATGGAGCCAACCAGGGGACTAAGACCGCTCATTACGAAGCAGCGTCAGCCGCTTTTTCCTTGCGAATCAGCTCCGGCTCGGCGGTTGTATCTGCCCCATCCGCCGACGCTTCGCCAGCAACGGTGGCTATCTGGGCGATCACTACGCTTCCGGGAGTTACGGCGACGGCCCCCTCAGGCAGCGTCAACTCGCTCACGTGAATCGACTGCCCAACTTTCAATGATCCGATTTCACAAACCAAGTACTCGGGGATACTCATGGCGGAACAACGAACCAGGATTTCGTGAGTAACGAACCGCAACTGGCCACCGGCTGTGGTTTCACCGTGCAACCGGATCGGAAGGACGACTTCTACTTCTTCCGTCTGGGAAACACGTGCAAAGTCCACGTGGATAATGTGGTCGCCCATGCTGCTCCATTGAACGGAACGCAGTAGAGCTGTGTCGGAAACATCACCGGTCAAGGTAACCAGCTTGGTCCCGTGTTTGATCAGACCGTTAACGGTATCCAATGACACTGTCAGGCATACATTTTCTTGACCATGCCCGTATAGAATAGCTGGGATAAGTCCTTTTTCGCGAATCTTAATCATGGCTCTTGAGCCGAGTGCATCTCGCTTGGCCACTTCAATCGTTTCAATCATTACTGCTGCGTTCCGCTGCTTCAATTAATCGGTTTGTCGACGAGCCGGAAATCCGGACCTCTAAAATCATGGGGAAGCCCAGCAGTATGACGAATTTGCCTCTCGTTGCAAGGGCAAATGTACTTGCCGTTTCGTTGGCGTCGCCTATGCTTTGTCGATGGCAAAAAAATCACCCCAGTTTGACTACATTGAACCCATTGGTGCAAGGATTTTGGTTCTTAAGGATGAACCAAAAAGAGAAACCAAAGGTGGGATTGCATTGCCAGACGCATCTGAAATCCCGACTATTACGGGGAGAATCGTCACCATCAGTCGCCAAGTCGAGCATGATGAGAATGTGCCATTGCGTCAATACGACAAAATCCTGTTCCATCCGAAGAACGCAATCCCGGTGGACTTTGAGCCGGACAATCAACTGTACGTCGTCCCGGTTGAGGATGTAGTCGCGGTTTTTCGACGCAAACCACCCGAAAACGGCAAAGACCCTGACTAAGAGAATTCGAAGCGGTATGCAAAGCCAAAAACCCACACGCGCCGCTTCAACTACGCAGCCCTTAGAATGGGCCTCTGCACTAACAAGGGCCTCTGCATTAACCTGGGCCTTTGGGGATCATCCCACTTTCCAATGCTTGCGAAACGGGTTGGATAGATGCAGTATTTTTGAATCCCACCGGCTTGACCGGTGGCTCGTTCGGGCTTTATGGCTATCCATGTCTGCGCTGCTCGTTTTTTCTTTCCAATGCTTCGGAGCATTCGCACCTACTCATGCGGAACCGCAAAATGGAGACGATAGTCCGTTTGTCGAAAATCCAGTATCCGATACATCCGTCAAGCCGCTGCTTGGCACAGTTCTACGCGTCTCATTTGAGGAGGACAAACAGCTTCGTACGACCACTGGAGAACTGGTCGCAGTCGATTCAAAAATGGGCCAATTGATTCTCGACTCCGATGGCCAACTGACCGCAATCGCCCCCAAAGACCTGAAGCGAGTCGATGAACTGACCGAAAAATTGGTCCCTACGCCAGCCAAAGAACTCGCTGCCAAAGTTCTTAAGATTATGCCTCCAGGTTCTCGATCGATCGTGAAAGAACATTTTGTGGTCTGCTACAACACTTCGGATGTTTACGCCTACTGGAACGCCGAGCTCTACGAAAAACTATACAAAGGTTTCTATCGATTTTGGAAGGA
The DNA here is from genome assembly GCA_031363425.1 of Pirellula sp. GTDB lineage: Bacteria > Planctomycetota > Planctomycetia > Pirellulales > Pirellulaceae > JBKCUI01. The sequence goes on along the minus strand of JANLUJ010000644.1, from coordinate 11,341 downwards.
GAAGGGAGTCGAGCTTAACGCCCCAAGATTCCCACTCGTAGCTCTCCTTTTCGAGACTCAAGCGGATTACATACAGTTTGCGGCCAAGGAATTCGCCGGGGCTCAGAATACCATCGGTTATTATCATCAATCGACCAATCGTCTGGCCTCGTACGATCTGACTGGTATCCAAGGCTTGATCCCCCCTAAAGCACAAGTCATGCGAACGGAGCTCATCAATCAAATCGTCTCGAGACCTGAAGGCGAGCGATTGATTGCTACGATCATACACGAGGTATGCCATCAGTTGTCCTTTAATAGTGGACTTCAGGTTCGGTTGGGTGACAACCCGCTATGGGTGAGCGAAGGGCTAGCCACCTTTTTCGAGACCCCCGATTTGTCGAGTCAGAACGGTTGGGGAGGCATCGGGAAGCTGAACAAACACAACTACGTCAATCTTGCCAACTACCTTCCGTCGCGCACGAACGAATCATTGGAGTTGCTGCTATTGGATGACAATCGGTTGCGAAATGGCGACACGATGGCTTCCTCGTATGCAGAGGCCTGGGGGCTTACGTACTATCTGCTTAAGAGCAAACCAAAACAGTTTGCAAGTTATCTGGCGAGTCTTCGAAAAAAACCTCCAGGTAGCCGTTCGAACCCCAAAGAACGTATTGAGCTCTTTCGCGAGTGCTTTGGTGAGGACCTGAAGAAAATTGACCGAGACTTCATCCGGCTCATGCAAAACCAAAACCTTCGTTAGGTCGATTTCACGCCGCTTTCTTGTTGGATAGATCGCTTTGGTTCAGCTTGTTGTACAGGGTCTTGAGACTGATGCCCAGTTCTTCGGCAGCCGCGGGCTTGTTGCCTTGGTGGCGTTGAATCGCTTCATGGACCGCGAGCAACTCCATCTCTCGAAGGCTCAAAGGATTCGCGACGGGGCTAGATGACTTCATGTCGCGCTTGAGCTTCTTGTCGACAAAATGGCGTGGCAAGTGTTCCGGCAGGATGGGTGGTTTGTCGCACAAGATGGTCGCATGCTCGACGACGTTGGCCAATTCTCTGACATTTCCCGGCCAGGGATGCTGTTTAAAAATAGCAATCGTTTCCTCCGCGAATACACCTTCGATCGAAGCGTGTTCCGGTCGATGGCGCAAATACAGGTGGCGAGCTAGTGGCATGACGTCTTCCATGCGGTCCCGTAGGGCAGGCACATGAATTTCAAACGCATTGATTCGAAACATCAAGTCTTCGCGAAAATCTCCCGATTCCACCATGGTCTCCAAATCGCGGTGCGTTGCGCACAAGACACGAACATCGACATGAAACGTCTGGTTGTCGCCGACACGACGAATATCACCGCTTTCTAGGACCCTCAGAAGTTTTGCCTGCATGGCCAATGGCAACTCGCCAATCTCGTCCAAGAAAATGGTGCCACTACTAGCTACTTCAAATAGACCGTCGCGTTGAGAATCGGCGCCGGTGAATGCGCCTTTCTTGTGTCCGAATAGTTCGCTTTCTATCAGGTTCTCAGGAAGCGCTCCGCAGTTGACAGCCACAAACGCTTTTCCGCACCTCGTACTTTGATCATGTAGTGCCCTCGCAACCAACTCTTTGCCGCAACCTGTTTCACCCCGGATGAGCACCGTGCTTTGAGTGCGTGCGACTTTGCCTATCAGCGTTAGGGCTTCCTGCATGGCATTTGATTTGCCAATGAGCTTCAGCGAACTCGACTGAGACGATTCGGATTGTTGTTCAATGGCAGCGGAGTGTCGTTTGAGTTCACGCCGGGCAGCCACCCTTTGCAACAGCGACTGCAACTCAGACAATCGACAGGGCTTGCTCAGGTAATCGATGACACCAAACCTCAGGGCCGCTACGGCGGATTCCAGCGACTGTTTGCCCGTCAAAACGATGCATTCGGTCTTAGGTGAGAGCGTCGTCGCTCGCTCGATGACTTGGATACCATTCATTCCCGGCATGTCCAAATCGACGATCAAGCAGTCGAACGTTTCTCGCTCGAGAGCCGCCACAGCCGTATATCCATCCGGACAAACAGTGACGCGGTGACCCAAATGGGGTAACTCCATTCTCATCAACTCTTGTAGTGATGGCTCGTCATCCGCAAACAGGATGGAGAGCTGGCTAGGCTGCGGTTTTTTCGTCAGTAGCGTCATAGTTTAGGTGGCAATCAGGTTGACTAGGTAAAAGTACTTCGAATCGCGTACCGCAGTTTGGACCTTGGCTCTTGGGTGTGATTCTTCCACCGTGATCGGCGATGATCCGGCTGGTGATGGGCAATCCAAGCCCCGTTCCACGGCCATCCCGACGTCGAGTGAAGAAAGGTTCAAATAGGTGTTGCAAAACTTCATCGGTCATACCGCATCCATTGTCCTGAATGATCATTCGAACCGAGTCGTTCAACGCCTCGAGTGTGATGGCAACACACCCATCGTTACGGCTTGGATCCAACGATTCGAGCGAATTCGTTAGCAGGTTGAGTACTACTTGCTTCATTTCCTGTGGGCTAGCCCATGCAATCATTGGCAATGGGCGAGGTTGGAATTCGATTTTCTGAGTTCGGAATTGACCAAGATGTCGTACCATATCCACCACATCCCCCACAACCTCATTCATGTCGATGGATTGCTTGCGCTGTTCGGTTCCCAGTCGCGAAAAATCGAGCAGCTTTTCTGTTATACCTTTGCATCGAAAGGCTTCGTCCTGAATGCGACGCAAATAGGTGCGCAATGTATCCAAGTCGAAACCGGGAGCTGGTTGAACTTCTACACCGTCGTTCTGAGCTTCGACGGGATGAAGGATGCGGTGCAGACGCGACTCGAGGGCTTCAGCACTCCAAGCAATCGAAGCTAGCGGATTGTTGATTTCATGGGCAACCCCAGCAGCCAGAAAGCCAACGCTAGCCAATTGCTCGTTGCGAATCACTTCTTGCGATCTCTCTCTGACTTGATCATTGAGATCCCGTTGAATGCTTAAAAAACTCGCCGCGCCTAAGTTGATTGCATCAGCAAGTTCCGATAACTCGTCTTTGCTATCCATATGAATGCGGAAAGCAAAGTCGCCTGAGGCGACGCGACGCGAGCCTGCTAGCAGAACTTTAAATGGTTTAATTACTGCAATGCGAGCATAGGCAATCAACCCGATCAACAAGAAGAGGGCGAGAGAGGCGCTACTCCACGATAGAACAATCCAAGTTCGATATCGCGATCGAACTTCTTCCTTAAAGCTTGCCATGCGATCGCCAAAGAAGGTGGGGAGTTTGTGCGCGAGCTTTGAGAGCCGTTCCAAATCCTGCATTTGCTGTATTGCATGAGCAACGCTACGCGACTCGAGCAGGTCTAGATGTCGGAATGAAATCGTGTTCAATATGTCAGTTAATTCGGCCGACTTTTCGAATTCATCCGTTAGATCAGAAAGAAAAGTATCGTCGATATTCGAACGTTCTAGCCGCGATTTATAGCGAGCTAAGACGACACGAACGTAGTGCAATTTTTCGTTGAACTGGCGGTCGCTGTGTAGCCTATCGGTGGAATGAGCATTCCATTCTTGCGGTTGGTGCTGAGAAAGAGAGAACTCCATCGGTTCATGGATGTCCAGCTGTTGAAACCCCAATCGCAAATCGTCAATCGAGCGAGTCAACTCCGCAGTGAACGGCATCTCGGAAGCGCGACTGCTGAGGGTCGTCGCCAGATCGCGATAAGCGTACACACCGCGAAAGCTGCTATATCCCAGTACAGCAATCACGATGCCAAGCACAACCATAGAAACGAGGAGCTTCTTGCGAATGGTCGATGTCGAAATCCACGGTATACCCATTTTAAGCGCCCTTTGATTCCATCACCGCAAAATCAAGCCTTCCCCTGAGACGCCACGGTAAGCGGCTTGAGGATAATAGGACTGGGCTGGAGCAACTTGTTGAGGAACAATCGATTGGGGCCCGATCTGACCTAAATTGCGGACCTTATAGCCAGCAGTATTAGGCATCTCAAACTGAGTCAAGTTGTCATTCGCCAAACTGTTTACCACGTACGAAGCGATCGAGATATCCAATTCCAAGACGTCGCTGCCGGACGGCATTAGCTGTACCTTGACCTGGTGCGGCAGCGAAGATTGAACAGACGCATAGTATTCGTGTTTGGACTGCTTTGCGTTGGCGACGAAGCGTCCAGTAGGGTCTCGCAAGTACACTTCGCGGCTAAATCCATATTTGGGATCAACGACAAGGGTGCGGGTGAAATTCCCGATTGGACTTGGCTCTGACGTCGTCAATTCGATCATTCCGTCCGCTCGCCTTACAGGCTCTTGAACCAACCGGTATAGGTCAATCTCACAAATCCCCATGGCTTGAATCAACCAAATGGGCGAAACGGGCAAGACAGGACGATCGGCCTGGGAATCAAATTCGACGTGCCTCGCAAAATACATCTCCTTGGTCAGGCCGCCGCGAATGGCCATCCAAAAAGACTCGTCATTGCTTCCGATGTCAACGCCCGCCACTCCAGCCACACTCGCGGTCATTCGAAAGCGTTTTTCGCGAGCCCAGGTTAGGTTGGTATTGATGGTGCGCTCGTGGTTGACATTCACCGTTACCGAATTGGATTGAAGGGACTGGACGTTGCGTGAACGATTGATGACTTCGGCTAGCTGGTCTCTAGTCGGATCTGTGGTGAATATCGGCTTCGGTTGAAACTCGGGAATCGAACGCCTTGGCATGCACGTCGCGCCACCTGCTAAAAACGTCAATACGACCATAGCCATGCACTGCAATGCGCTCCCAGCCTTTTGCTCGTTCCTACCGAAAGTGATATTCTGTTGTCTAAGATTCACAGTAAAGCAAGTCGATCAGTTTTTGGTGCAGTTGTTCGACGCGATCCGATGTGGGTGTATGAACAGGTACTGCGAACTCTCGTACACTGGGAGAGTACGTCAGATGCAAAAACATAGGCTCATCGTCTAATGAGTCGCTAGGTTGCTCAACTAACAAACGTCGTCGTATCAAAAGGACAGCCAGGAGGTATGCGAGATCGGCGTCTTCAGGTTGATCGCACAGTTTTTCCAGAGCATCCAGTAAAACAATGGTTGGAGCTAGCGTCAGCTTTCCGGTTTGTTTCGCCGGCATTTGACTAACCCACCATCCGACCGTTTTGTCCGGGGGGCCTTGCCAATTCTCTTTGCCGAAATCCTGTCGAACTAGTTCGCTGCCTCGCTGAAGGACGACGGAGTAATACCGCTCACCCGGTTTGAACGGGCGGTCCCCTTTGTGGCACTTGCGCGAGCTTCGTTGGATGGTGAATTCCTGCATGCATTCGCTTTTAGGGAAAATAGCGAATAAAATCTAGAGCAGGAAACTTGGACGGACTCTAAGGATTTGGTCAATTAAGATCCGATTTAGCCTTGGACGAATCACGTGCGAACGTTAAACTCGGCACCCCCTGATTTCGGGACCGTACCGAGAGTGGTGACAATCTGCGTCGCTATTACCGTTTCTTATGCACCGACTTTTAAGAATGTTTTAGTGCTTCAATGTCCAAACTAAAGACTCACAAGTCAACAAAAAAGCGATTCCGACTCACCGCCTCTGGCAAGGTCAAGCACCGCAAGGCGGGTACTAGCCATTTGGCCATTAGCAAGTCAGCGAAGAAGATTCGTCAATTGCGTGGCACCAAAGTTCTGGAACCAAATTTTCAGCGAGCTGTTCAAGACGCTTTGCGTGGCTACAGCTACTGAAGTAAAAGAAAGCACCTGGCCCATTTTGTCACCAGGCGTTTGGGTAATAACTGTTGCGAAGTCCAGATTTACGGGCCGTTGCTGCTTGAAAAAGCAGCCCTTCGCAACGACCTGAAGCGCCCTAAAGTAAGATTGCGTTTTCATGAGAACAAGAAAAGGCTCAGCTCGTAGGCAGGCCAAGAGAAGATTATTTCAACGAGCAGAGGGTTACGTCGGCGGACGCCGTCGTCTCTACCGAACAGCTAAAGAGAATTTAGTCCGAGCTGGGCGATTCGCTTATCGCGATCGCCGTCGCAAGCGCCGCGATTTCCGTAGACTTTGGATCATCCGAGTCAATGCAGCCTCGCGAATGCACGGACTACGTTACAGTGAGTTCATTCACGGGTTATTGTTGGCAAAGATTGAAATCGATCGAAAGCAACTGGCTGAAATGGCAGTGAACGATTCGGCTGCATTCGGTGTCGTTGTCGCTGCGGTCAAAAAAGCCTTGGCAGCCAAAGCCGCCGCTTAATTCCCCCTGGAAACAAGTCTAGCGAAAGTGTAGCTCGGCACTCCGTGCCGAAAATCATAATACATTTAGTTCGGCACTCCGTGCCGAAAATCACGGCACGGAGTGCCGAGCCACAATGGAAAATACCCCGAGCCCGCGACTTGAATGGTCGTGGGCTCGTTGCATAGTGTGACAACAGAGTCTGAGAACCAACTATGTCCCTTCAGAATTTTGTCGATGCGCTCGACGTTCTTCTTGACGACGCCAAACAATCGCTTGATGCAGTTGCTTCACCTGAAAAGCTAGAAGCGCTGCGAGTCAAGTTCGTTGGTGCCAAGAACGGCGCTATCAAAGTTGTTCAAAAATTGATGCTTGCCATCGAATCAGAACATCGCCCTGCAGCTGGCAAACGGTTCAATGAAGTGCGTGATGCGATTCAATCCGCTCTCGACGTGGCTGCGGAGCGGCTCGGCGGCGGAGCGCAAAGAGCTTCGAATGAACAACTCATTGATCCTACGCTCCCTGGCGTTCGACCGATCTTAGGTCAGCTCCATCCGATCACGCAGACCATCGAGCACCTCAAGGACATTATGGGGCGATTGGGGTTCAGTATTACAGAAGGCCCGGAAATCGAGGATACCTGGCACAATTTCATGGCCCTCAATATCCCCGAAGATCATCCGGCTCGCGACCCGCTCGATAATTTTTATCTAGCGACTGCAAGCAAGCAGATGCATAATCCAACGGACCGCGATGCGATGCTATTGCGAAGCCAGACGAGCACCGTCCAAATTCGAGTCATGGAAACACAACCCTTGCCTTTGCGAATTATCTCGCTGGGGCGGGTCTATCGCCCCGATGCTCCGGACGCCACGCACTTTCCAATGTTTCACCAAATGGAGGGGCTTTGGGTTGACAAGCATGTGACGATGGCTCAACTCAAAAGCGTATTGAGGCTGTTCGCAACGAGCTATCTCGGCAGCGACGTGAAGGTCCGTTTTCGACCATCCTTCTTTCCGTTCACCGAGCCTAGCGTCGAAGTTGACTATTGGTGGAATGACAATTGGATCGAGTTTGGTGGGGCTGGAATGGTGGATCCGAATGTCTTTCAGGCCTTGGGAATCGATTCGGAAAAGTGGAGTGGCTTTGCCTTCGGGCTAGGCGTAGAAAGATTGTGCATGAGGCGCTTTGGCATCGTCGATATCCGTGATTTGTATCGTAGCGACGTTCGCTTTCTACGTCAGTTTGCTATGTAGCAAATGGGAATGAGCCGCGGGCGCTAGCCGCGTTACAACACGACAATCATTTACGACGCGGCTAGTGCACGCGGCCTTATTCAACAGCGAAAACCGACAGTGAGTAGAGTGCATGTTAGTCTCTTGGGAATGGTTATCGGACTACGTTGACATCGGGATTGGTCATGAACAGATGGCGCTGCGCTGGGCTCTGACCGGCCTCAATCACGAGAGCACGGTCATGGTCGACGGCGTACCTGTTATTGATTTGGAAATCACCAGCAATCGCGGAGACTGCTTAGGTCACATCGGCATTGCGAGAGAAGCCTCGGTACTGCTGCAAAGCGAGCTCCGATTTCCTTTACCCCAACTCAAGACTGTCGACGAGCTTGCATCCAAATCATTGGCGATCGAAAACCAATTTGAGGAAGCATGCCCTCGCTACATAGGCAGACTGATTCGGGGCGTCAAAATCGGAAAGAGTCCGCTCTGGCTTCAGAAACGGCTGATTGCCATTGGCGTCAAACCGATCAATAACGTTGTGGATGCGACCAACTATGTTATGTTCGAATGCGGTCAACCATTGCATGCGTTCGATTTCGCCAATATTCGGGGGGGACGCATCATTGTCCGACCGGCCCGAGACAAAGAGAACTTCCTTGCGATCGATCACCGAACGTATCAACTCGACCCGCAAATGGTCGTCATTGCAGACGCGGAAAGAGCAGTCGCGTTAGGAGGTGTTATGGGCGGTGTTGAGAGCGAAGTATCCGATAGCACCGTTGACATTTTGCTGGAAGCGGCCGAATTCATGCCTCTTTCCATTCGCCGTACGGCCCGCAAGCTGAAGCTGCATTCGCCGTCCTCGTATCGCTACGAGCGGCGCATCGATCAAGCAAACATGGATTGGGCTTCGCGTCGTTGTTGCGAAATCATCTTGCAGACTGCCGGCGGACAACTTCTAGCGGGTTCGGTCGACACAGGTGAGCGATTGACTGAACGTCCTGCCATTGTTCTGCGAGAAAGCAAGATTGCCAGCGTTCTGGGCATCGACGTTCCGTGGGAACGCTCGCTTGAAATCTTGGTGCATTTGGGTTGTCAAGTTACAGGTGATTCGAAAGGAGCGGACGCTCAGGTAGTATCGCCGAGCTACCGAGCGGATCTTACGCGGGAAATCGATCTGATCGAAGAGATAGCCAGGATTCACGGCTACGAACAGATCCCCGAAGATGCGGACGTGCCGTTGGTGTCGTCAGCAAAGCGCCCAAAAGACATTGTGATGGAAACGGTTCGGCGCGTGGTTTGCGCTTCGGGTTTTGACGAAACGATGACGCCGAGCTTGATCGGTAAATCGTCAACGTCCGGCATATCGCCATGGACCAATAACGAATCAATGACAACGCTCATTGCCCTGCTAGAGGGAGCAAATCAACTTCGACGCTCATTGATCCCGAGTTTGATTGCTGCGCGGTTGTACAACCAGTCGCAATCGAACCGCGATTCGCAGCTCTTTGAAACCGCGAATATCTATTTGCCTCGAACATCTGGCTTACCTGGCCAGCAATTCAATCTAGGGGTCATCGGATTGTCCGATATCCGAGGTGTCGCAGGAACATTTGAGGAGATCCTGCATCGGGTGTGCGGTCCGGATTTCATGAATGCGAAGTTAACGAAGAGTCTGGTAACGTGGAACTATTTGGCCCCTCAAAGTGGCATCGCATGGCAGATCGATGGCGAGACGATCGCATGGGTTGGTCAACTGAATCGATCCATCGTTGACTCGATGAAACTGGACGGCGCAGCAGCGGTGGGGGAAATGAACTTGGATATGTTGTTGGAACATGCGAGATTGATTCCTCAGCTTCAACCCGTTGTTCCATTCCCGACTATTGAACGCGATCTGAATCTCATCTTGGATGAAGCGACTCAATGGCAGTCGATATCGGCGTCGATTCAAAAAGCGGCTGGGCCGTTGTGCATCGAAGTGTTGTTTCGCGAGATCTATCGAGATACCAAGAAGGATGGGGATGGCAAGAAGCGTGTCTTGCTGAGCATGCATCTACGAAGCCCCACGGAGACTTTGACAAGCGAGCAAGCAGATGAGGTTATGCAAAGTGTGTTGGCTGCTTGCAAAGCAGAGTTTCAAGCAACGATTTTGCAATAGTGTGGCACGGTGGTCCCCACCGTGCCACACTATGCAACTTGATTCAGTTGTCGATTCTTTAGCTCGTAACGCTTCTGCATTTGGGCGGCCAACGATGCGGAATGTGTCACCACGATGAGAACCGCGTTTTCCTCTTTTGGTACTTCCAACAGCAACCTGGCAACGTTTTCAGCCGACTGCTGATCTAGGTTGCCCGTCGGTTCGTCCGCCAACACAATCATAGGCTTGAGAACGAGCGCGCGAGCTACAGCAACCCGTTCGCGTTCACCGCCAGACAATTGGCTAGGCAAATGCGTCATGCGATCCTTGAGCCCAACTCGCTCTAACAATGATATGGCTCGATTGCGAACCTCTTGCGACGGCTTGCCGGTGGCCAGCGCTGGTAGCAACGTGTTTTCCAAGACATTCCATTGCGGCAGTAAATGATGGTCCTGGAAAATAAATCCAATGCGTTCGTTTCGGAATCGAGCTTGCTGGTTCTCATTCAATTGATAGGGGTCTTGGCCACCGATGCGAACGATCCCGCTCGTTGGCGCATCCAGAGTACCAAGGATTTGCAACAACGTTGACTTGCCTGATCCACTTGGTCCGACGATAGCTAAATTTTCACCGGCGTTCATCGAGAACGAAATGCTCTCCAACACCACGATCTCCTCCGTGAGTGTCTGGTAAACCTTGCGAATGTCGATCGCTTCAAGCGTTGGATTAGTCATAAATTAGGTTGGCTAACTGAGGATCATATATTGAAGGAAATAAATGGCTACACCCGCTAGATATCCTACCAGGGCAAGTGCAACCATTCGGATGGCATACCACATGAAATCCATTTTTTTGCGTCAGTGAATAGCCGACATCCTGTGCTTCACAAACGAACAGAAACCGCACGCGGATGCATGGACGTGAACAGTTGCTGACAAACCTACGATAGGTCACACTTCGCCTCATGGTCCAGAAGCCATTTCTTGATCGGCAGGCCGCCGCCAAAACCGGTTAGCGCTCCGTTGCTGCCTATAACACGATGGCAAGGCAAAATGATTGGGATCGGATTGCGTCCGTTGGCAGCTCCGACCGCCCGAACTGCTTTAGGTGAACCAACCTGATTGGCGAGTTCGGCATAGCTCCAAGTTTTCCCATACGGAATGCATGCAAGTGAATTCCATGTCCGCTGCTGAAAGTCGGTCCCGAATAAACTCATTTTTAGGTCGAATACTTGGCGTTCACCTTCAAAGTACTGAATCAGCTGCTCGCGTGCTTCACGAGTCATGTTCTTGTCGAGCCGCCAGTCGCGATGGCTGGAGGGTTCGTGCTTGTTTTGTTCGAACATTACATAACGCAATCCCGTTGGATCGACTGCAATTTTAAGCAAACCAATCGGAGTTTTGAATTCATCAAACCACACAACTATTCTCCTTGGGTTTTCTCACCCGATAAGTGCCAAAGATGAAGGACGGCGTAGGCCCGCCAGGGCCGCCAAGCCTGTGAACGCACTTCCGTTTCCCGTAGACTCAAGCGTTTGCTCAGACCAAGCACTTGTTGCAGAATTAGATCCCCAGCGGGAAACGCATCAGGGTGGCTCAGAGCTCTCATGGCAACGTATTGTGCGGTCCATGGACCAATGCCAGGCAGGGTGGTAAATCCGTCTACGAACTCGCCGAGCTTTTGGCCAGATTGAAATCCAATCCGATTCGCCGAACATGCTTCGGCCAATGAACGAAGCGTTGCCGC
>JANLUJ010000629.1:0-1658 GCA_031363425.1 Pirellula sp. | reverse complement strand
CAATTTGAACAAAGTGAGTGCCATTGGGCGCTAGCCGCTGGTACATCCTAAAATCTATTTGTGTCAGACCACCCGCCATCGGCTGGGATACGATCCATTTACGTTTCAACGAAGTGCAGAGTTTTTGTGGGAGAGAAACATAACGGAATTGTAAAAGCGGCCGTGCTCCTCATGGCCCTTAATGAGGACGACGCTGCCGTTTTGTTGGGTAAGTTGCCACCAAAACAGGTTGAGCTCGTTTCCCTTGCGATTGCTCAGTTAGACAACATTTCGGGTCAAGTCCAAGAAGAAATCATTACGGAGTTTTTTGGCGGCGAGCCAAGTTCTCTAGGGCATTCCAGCGGTGGTCTTGACCGTGCAAAATCGCTCGTTAAAAAGGCGCTTGGCAAAGACGCGGCAGATATGCTTTCCATTCTCCAGCAAACACTGGAGTCACTCCCATTTGGTTTTTTGCAAAAGGCCGACCCGCAAAACATTCTTTCGTTCATCATGGACGAGCACCCTCAAACCATCGCCGTTGTCATTTGCCATGTGCCGGCCGCGACCGGTGCCGGAATCCTAAATGGTTTGCCTCAGCAAAAACAGTTGTCTGTGATTAAACGCATTGCTGGAATGCAACAAACCAACCCAGAAGCGATCAGAGAAATTGAATGTGCCCTAGAGGTTCGTATGTCATTGATCATGAGCCAGTCGTTCCGCAAAGCAGGTGGTGTGCCGGCTGTTGCTGAAATATTGAATGTGACGGATCGAGCAACGGAACGAGTGGTATTGGAGTCTCTCTCCAAGGACAATCCAGAATTGGTCGAAGAGATCCGTCGGCTAATGTTCGTATTCGAAGACATTCAAAAACTCGCAGACAAAGACATTCAGACGATTTTAAAGAATGTAGAAACGAGCCAATGGGCAATGGCGCTCAAGGGAGCGAGTACGCAGTTGCAAGAAAAGGTGATGAAGAATATGTCGAGCCGTGCTGCCGAAATCCTCAAAGAAGAAATCGGTTTCCTTGGTCGTGTCAAGGTCAGCGATGTTGAAGGTGTTCAACAAAAGATCGTCGACATCTTGCGAACGCTTGAGGAATCGGGGCAGCTGCAACGACCTGGTTCGAACGGTGAAGAAGAGTTCGTTGCTTAGAACCACGTTCGTCGTAGTGCTTTGTCCAAGTTGGGAATTGGAGTTGGTAAGCCAAGTGGCACGGCGGTTCCCGCCGTGATTTCTCGGTCGGGACGACCTAGCCACTTACTTAACTGGTGGAATTAACACTACGCGGAAGCCGAGGCTATACGATCGGCGCAACGGGTCGTTTGAACTGCGGTTAGCCGACCGGCAATGCGCCGCCAGGCCGTTCCAACTGCCGCCACGATAAACGCGGGAAGTGCCCTCACTCGGTCCATTTGGATCGGTCGCGTTCCCTGCCGGATAGACTCCATACCAATCTTGGCACCACTCCCAAACATTCCCGTGCATGTCATACAAACCCCAACTGTTCGCCTTCTTCTCGCCCACTGGATGTTCGCTGCCGCCACGCTTGTCACCAAACCACGCATATTCCTCAAGCGATTCCGCCTTGTCTCCAAAACAATATGAGGTGGTGTTTGTAGCGCGGCAAGCATACTCCCATTCCGCTTCTGTCGGCAATCGGTACACCCGTCGAGCCATTT
>JANLUJ010000627.1:0-18820 GCA_031363425.1 Pirellula sp. | reverse complement strand
TCACCAAAGTAAGCGACCTGATCCGTCTTGGTGTTTGGCTTGATTTTATTCGGCCACCACGCAATTAGTGGTACGCGTATACCGCCATCGGTCAGACTTCGCTTGATGCCGTTGTAGGGGCCGGATGGATTGAACCGCTTGATATCATGGTTGCTTTCGTTGTGCGGGCCGTTGTCGCTGGTGAATAAGACCAGCGTATTGTCCGCTATCCCAGCTTCTTGTAGAGCAGACATGATCCGCCCCACGTAACCGTCTAGTCTTGAGATCATCGCGGCTTGCCCTTTATCTGGTTCCGACCAATCTTTGTCCGCATAGGGACCGAAGTCAGGTACGTGAGCCCCGTTTTTTAGTTCACGAGTACGTTCGTTGTTGGCGTGAGGAATGACCATGCTCCAGTAGAGATAGAAAGGCGTCGACTTGTTTTTTTGAACGAATTCGATGGCTTCCTGAGCGAACAAATCGTCGGCAAAGACCTTGGCTTCGGTCGCATAGCCCGCTCCGTTTTCGCCAATGGGTTTAATAACGTTGGGCAAATCGATTTTCGTTTCGTTTCGCCACAAGAAACTAGGGAAATGGTTGTGCGCATGGCTCTGATTCAGATACCCAAAAAACTCATCGAACCCCTGTTTGCGAGGCAAGCCAGTTTCGGCTGGGCCAACATCCCCAAGTCCCCATTTGCCGATCAATGCCGTACGATAGCCAGCCTTCTGTAGAACCTTGGCTACGGTGACATCGTCGGATTGCAATGCCTGCGCGATAGGGTTTTTCTGTCCTGCGTTCCCGCGAACGCGAGTATGCCCGTGGTGCAAACCGGTCATAAGGACACTTCGTGAAGGAGCACAAACCGTTGCACCCGAGTAAAAATGAGTGAAACGCAAGCCTTCACTAGCCATTCGATCTAGGTTGGGGGTCGTGATTATTTTTTGGCCATAGCAGCCAAGATCTCCATAACCCAAATCGTCGGCCATGATCCAGATGAGATTGGGTTTACTTGAGGGATCGTCTGCCCGTACTTGCAATGCTACGACGAGGCAACAAAGCGCAAGAATGCAGTGTCTCAAAGTGAACCCCAGCTTGAAAGGAATTTTGAGGAAAGAGGATGGACCAAAAAAGTCATGGCGGATCGCATTTTACACGACTCACAAATAACTGTCGCTGTAGTAGAGAATGTTTTTTGAGAACGTCGGCACCTAGCATTCAATGCACCTCTCGGGGATATTGAGCCATCGGTCGTTGAGGCGAATGGCAGTAGTTTTGTTACCATAGAATTCAGCCCGTCGCTCGCAAAGAAGCGGATTCACCATAAAATAACTGACGGAGTTGTATTCGATGTCGCGTTCGGCAGCCCTTGGTTTCATTGCTTTATTGATTTTGATGTTGGGCTGCATGCCAATAGGCAAAGGTGCGGTTCCGGTCTGGAAAGCCAAAATCGTTGCAACTTATCCGCATGATCCTGATGCCTACACACAGGGGCTCGTCATCGACAATGGGCAAATGTTTGAAGGGACCGGCAGATACGGCAGTTCGACGCTGCGTGAGGTAGACTACAAGACGGGATCTGTTTTGAAGTCCCTTTCGCTTGACAAGCTGTACTTCGGTGAGGGCATAACGATTCTCGATGGCAAGTTATATCAGCTTACTTGGAAGAACAACTTTTGCCTCAAATACGATCTGAAGGCCTTTCAGTACGAAGCGTTTTTCCGATACCCCTACGAAGGCTGGGGATTGACCCACAACGGTAAGGAATTGATCGTGAGCGACGGCTCCTCCGACGTTCGATTCGTCGATCCGAGCAATTTCAAAGAGCTTCGAAAAATATCGGTCAAGGATGGGGCCCTTCGGATCAAGAACCTAAATGAACTCGAGTACATCGACGGAGAGATTTGGGCGAATATTTGGTATGAGGATCGAATCGCACGCGTCTCGCCGGAAAGCGGCAAGTTGCTAGGCTGGATAGACCTTAGTTCTCTCTACCCTGCGAGCCGACGCCAAAACCGCGATCAAGTCCTTAACGGTATTGCGCAAGATCCCGATACAAAAAAACTCTATGTCACCGGAAAAAACTGGCCCAATCTATTTGAGATCGCAATTGTTAAATGATTGCTAGTGGGATTGCGCGAATGGCATTCACTTAGTCTAGAGTGAGCCGCGGGGCGCTAGCCGCGGGTAACGGAAAACTCGGTCGGGATACCGGCGGCTAGCGCCTTGCCGCTCACGAAGTGAGACTCGTTTCGAACAAAGTGAGTAACGTTTGGCTTGCGCCCAGTCGCTTCCATTCGAATTCGGTATTTGTTGTTTTGCGCCGCCTTAGGCAATCAACATCGCCGATCGTCGCAATTGGTCAAGAATTTTGTTGGCGGTGGCGTTCTGAACTGCGGCCATGTTGATCGCTCTATTCTCTGGGAGATAACCGTTTACTTTTCCGCGGGCTATATCGCCGATGAACTCAGCGATGCTCTCCCTAGTCCGACTGCCATCGATCACCGGTACGACCATTCTGGTCAACGGATCTGCATTGAACATCGTGTGCAGCTGTGTCGTCAACAAACTTCCTTGACTAGCCTGCAGACGAGCCAAAGGCGAAACGGCCGGTTTGCTGGAAACCTCCATTACAAATCGATCTGGAAGGAGCCGCAAGGCCACGTCGCCGCGCAGAACCATATGCAACATGCTAGAGCTCACAAGATTTGCGATGGACGCTTGTTCGCTTTCGCCCACGAACAAATGCTCAGAGAGTTTCTTAACCGTTAGTTTACAAATGTCTGAGGATGTAAGCGAACCCGGCCATGCTTCCGACAGGGTGAACAGCATTGCTTTGATCGCCAAATCCTTGGTTTGGATGGTTTGTCCGTTTGCACTTTTGAATACAATCTCCACCCCGGGGTTTGGGTTGTTCCGTTGGTTTGTCCCATCGACTTGAAATCTACCGGCGAAGCGACCTCCATCCAATCGACTCGGACTGAGCAGTCGATCCAAGTTGCGATCCTGATGGCAAAGCAATGACTGCCGGAACATTCGATTTGTTGCAAAGTCCATATACTGACTTTGTTCAACCAAACTAGTCGTTAACTTTTTCAGCGACTCAACGGCGTTCGGAGGCAGATTGCTCGTGATCATCGTTGCAAGAATCGCTTCGCCAAGGAACTGCAACTGATGACGCGATGCCATCTCCATGAACTGGTAGAAAAACATCGGCTTGTTATTCTCCTCTAGGTGTTCGTGAAATAGATACGATTCCGGATTCTTGGCTAGCAGCTCTAGTTCGTGTTTTAGTGCTTGCGCATAGGGCGTGCTTTGACCTGCGGTGCTTTGTAGCATGAATGCAAGGAGGGCTCTCGCTTGTTGGATCCTGCTAAGTGGGTCGGACTGTTGTGACACATACGGCAGCATCATCTGTCGAATCAAGCCTCGCGTGAACCAACCTGGATAGGCGTTGTAACTGATGTACGCTACCCCGTCGACCGACAATCTGTCTTGACATATCTGAAGAACGCAGAGTTGAGCTTCGGATGGAATCCACGAAAATACGCCGTGACAGAGGATATAGTCAAATTGGCCAAAGGACGCGTCAATCCATCGAAAATCCATGGCAATGAGTTTTAGGTTTGTCAGTCCTAGCGCGTCGACCGTCCTTTGCCCGTCGGCAATTTGCCGTCTTGAGAGATCTACCCCAACGATTTTCGCATTGGGCAATTGCACAGCTAGCGGAATAACATTGCCACCATTGGCACAACCGAGTTCCAAAATCGATGCATTGTCCGGGATAGGTGCATCCAAACGAAATAGCTTCGCAATTGCATAAAGATGGTCCGGATGCATCGCTTCTATCGGATGACTTGGATACGGAACATCATCATAGGAGGTGGATGCTAGCTTCTGTGATTCAGGAATTTCAGACATCGTCTAATGCAAAATAAAAAAATGCTGTAGTTTTCGACTCCCCTCGTGCGGAGAGTCGATGGATGATGAGGTGCATTGGTCTGGCGGACCAAAACGATGGTACAATGTATCCTCGGCGGTGGTTAGGCGAATGGATAGAACTCGCTAATCTTGCGAGCGAGGTAAGTCAGTCGATTGACCCAATTGTTTAGCTTTTTGAGTTGGCGACGCAGTGCGGGAACAGTTGAGGCAACTGTTCTACTCTCTTGCGGCTTTCGGTATCGTTCGGGAAAGAATCATAATATCGAAGGCACTTAGGCTTACCTAGGGGGGCACTGTTCTCCTAAGATATCGGCTCTTTGCATCAGCAAACGACTTACGAACAGAGGACAAGGAACCGCAACAAATGATACGCGTGGGCTTGGTTGGCATTGGCTTTATGGGGTGGATACATCAGCTTGCATATCGCAGGAGCAAACATGCGAGGCTCGCTGCGTTTTGTTCGAGGGATGCAAAGAAACGAGCGGGTGATTGGCGAGGAATCCAGGGAAATTTTGGCCCGCCTGGCGATCAAATTGCTTTGGACGGAATCGAAGTTTTTGAATCGTTGGAGCAAATGCTGCGTTCGCCCAATATCGATGTCGTCGATATTTGCTTGCCACCGCACCTGCACACATCAGCAGCCATAATGGCGTTGGAGCATGGCAAAGACATTTTGTGCGAAAAGCCTCTTGCGCTCCATTCCGCGGACTGCTTTCGTATTATGCAAACCGCAGAACAATTGAATCGAATGGTGATGGTTGCGCATGTTCTTCCGTACATGGGTGCCTTTGCATTTGCTACGGAACTTGTTGCCAAGAATACATATGGCAAACCCATTGGAGGGTACTTTAAGCGAATTATTTCCGATCCGACTTGGCTTCCAGACTTCTATGCGAAAGACAAAGTGGGTGGACCGCTGGTGGACCTACATGTCCACGATTTGCATTGGATTCAGTTATTGTTCGGCAAGCCCAAGGGAATTCATGCCGTAGGAAGAATGCATGGAGAAGTGGCGAAGTTCGTTCACGTTGTCTATGACTTTGGAGACTCAGAAGTGGCCGTTGCGAGCACCTCCGGGGTAATTGATGGACCTGGTAGACCATTCACACATGGCTTTGAACTTCATCTAGAGAATGCAACTCTGCAGCACGAATTTGCTGCTTTTAGCGATTCGGCAGAAACGATGCCGCTCAAAATCGTGACTCGCGACGGACAAGTGATTCGCCCTGAACTTCCTGCGAGCGATGATGTAGATGCGTTTGTTGCTGAAATCGATGATATGGCGGAAAGTGTACGAACGAAAAACATCGCCCCGCGATTGAATGGGATGCTTGCGGCGCAAGCCGTCGAACTAGCGATTACAATACAAGAGCAACTCGCTGCCCGGCAATAGATAGGGATCAACCTTGTGAACGTCGACGCGTTAGCCGCCGGCATCCCGCTTCCATTTTCGCTTCCATTTCCTTCACCCGCGGCTTAACACCTTCAGGAATTATTGAATGATCTTCAAGGCTCGTTCGCTTGCAGGCTGCCTTTTGTTCCTCGGACTAGTGACAGCGTGTAGTCGAAGCAATAATGCGAGCGCCCAGGAAATCGAAAATGGGAACGTAGCGACCCCAAAGGTTATCCGCAATGAAAAGGGTTTGTTCGAACTAGTCACGCCCCGTTTGACACTCGTCACCGACATTCCCATCGATGACGAACTCAAAAGCTGGCCGTCTGTGCTTGAGCAAAGTATCGAGCAATGGCAGTCCTATTTTGGAGTCGATGCGAAGCGAATGGCAGGGTTGCGTGTTTCTGCATTTCTCATTGGAGATCGCGAACGACTTAGGCAGCTTGGATTGCTGGATGGTGTCCCCAGTTTTGACGAGGGCTACCAATTCGGGAATCAGATCTATTTGCGTGAACAACCCACCACCTATTATCGACGCCATTTATTTTTACATGAAGCAACGCATTGGATCATGTGGAAGCTTTATGGTGGTGCAGGTGCGCCTTGGTTTATGGAGGGGATGGCAGACCTGCACGGCACGCATTCGATGAGGGACGGAGTGTTAAGACTGGGTGTTTTGCCATCCTCGCCAGAACAGGTTTCAGGCTGGGGGCGTTTGCGGTTGATCGATGACATGCTCAAACGACACCTTGCACCCTCGATGTCCGAGATTTTGGCGTATGGAAATGACCGCACGGACCACGAGATACGTTATTCTTGGAGTTGGGCTGCTTGCGTCTTTTTTACCCATCATCCTAAATATGGTCCGATTTTGAAGGAATTGTATAGTCAAAAACTCGACTATTCGGATTCGCTTTCGTTAGCGTTCAAAAAGCGACTTGGTTTGGAGTGGGATGACGTACAAGTGGATTGGAACGCATTTGTTTCCGATTTGGATTTCGGTTATGACTTTGAGCGGTCAATGGTAATTCGCAGTTCCAGACCAGCAGCAAAGAACTTGAACCAAGGTGATGTCGCAAGGGTTCAACTTGGATCAGATCGAGGTTGGCAATCGACGGGTGTCTTGGTCGAAGACGGCAAACCGCTTCGCATTTCTTGTTCCGGCGAATATGTCATTCGAAAAACGATAGAAGCAGAAAGCGCAAATTGGGGAGCCGAGCCAAGCGGAATCACCTATCGGTATTTCCGAGGAAATCCCTTAGGTTGCGTTATTGCCAGTGTCGTTTCGAAGGGCGAGTTAGAGCAGACCCGACGCTGGCAAACCATTCGAATTGGTAGCGAGAAAGTAATTTCAACCTCCAAATTGGGCGAGCTCTTTCTAAAGATTAACGAACCCTCCAATGAATTATCGGACAACGAAGGAGGAGTTTCCGTCGAGATTTCTGTCACAAATCCGTAACCTGTTGAGGTAGTTTATTCGGGTTTCGACAACGCAAGATTTCGACCAGTACGATTCAAATAAGTTTGGAGCTAACTAGGCCTGAGGCGCTAGTGCTAGAAACCGGAAGTTTCTTGCGGTTTTCTTGATTCGATTTGAGTCTGAAGGCACTAGCGGAGCGACGCCGCCGTAGCTGAATTCGTGAGAATTCAGTGCATTCCTGAATTCTCACGAATTCAGCTACGGAGCTTCAAACTAATGGAAGGGACTTAAGGGTTTTGTCGCTAGCCGATTTCCTGCGTCTTGGCTCACCTAGCGCCTCAGGCTCCAGGGATTGCATGGGTAAATTCGAATTCAGTCGTACAGGTCGCAAGATTTTATGATCCGTATTTAACAACATAAGACAGCTAAATAATTTTTTGATAATCGAAGCTTCTAAGGCTTTTGCTCACTGGACCTTGTGACATGCGCGGCTCATAATCCTAATGAGTTGGTTGGCGTTATCGATTGCGATAGATTTGCGGTTTAGAGTGGTTGTCACGCCTATTCCCCTAGTCAATCGAGAACAATCTTTGTCGCAACCCGACATGGGTTTGAAGTTGACGTAGGCTTCGCCCAGACCCACCCCTCTTGGGCTGAGCCTGCCTACCCGTGATTTCGCGGGCGTTAGCCGCGTAAAAATGTGTTGAATTATGCGGCTAGCGTTCGCGACTCGTTTGAATGTACGTTTATCAACTTTCTTGGAACAATCGAATGAAACTGGATCGTCAATCAATGATTCGATCTCTGACGCTTCTCGCAGCGTTCGGGGCGAGTTTACTTCCGTGGCAGACTGTATTGGCACAGGATGCGACGTCGAGCGTTGCAACGTCTGCGGCACCGGCGCCGGAGTATCCACCGTTTGAAAAAGTCACGGAAGGGTTCGTCAAAGCCGATTCAAAGTCGCCCGACAAGCAATCTTTGTGCGGCGTATGGACAAGGGAAAAAGACGGACAGATGCTTTTGGAATTGCCAAAAGACTTTGCCACAAAAAAGTATTTTATCGCATTGACGGTTAGCAGCGGCGATCGTTTCGCTGGACTTCAGTCCAACGATTTTTATGTTTACTGGCGCCAATACAACAAGCGTCTCGCGCTGATCGTACCGAATATGGGCATTCGCTCGAATGGCGAACCCGAATCGAAATCGTCGGTCAAGCGATTGTTTACGGACACGGTACTCTTGGATGTTCCTATCATTACCATGGGGCCACGAGGTGGCGGACCGGTAATCGATGCGGACGCATTATTTGTTGGAAATGCCGCCAAGTTCTTCGGACCATCGGTTCGTGTTCAAGATCCACAGCTGATCAAGATTGCGAAAGCCAAATCGTTCACTAAGAATGCAGAGCTTGCGTTCGAGGTAGTGGCTGCCGGAGGAAAATTGCAAACGCTGCATTTTTCGTTCAGTGAAGTGCCGGAAGAAAACGGTTACCGACCACGCAAGGCGGATCAACGAGTCGGTTACTTCTTAACAAACTATTCCGATTTAGGCAGTTACGACGAAGACAAGAAACTCGTTCGATACGTCACTCGTTGGCGAATGGAAAAGCGAGATCCAAGTCTCAAGATTAGCCCGCCAGTGAAACCGATTCGCTTTTACATCGAACACACCACGCCAGTCCGATATCGACGATGGGTCAAGCAAGGGATCGAGTACTGGAATAAAGCCTTCGAACAAATTGGATTCTCCGACGCGGTCGAAGTCTACTACCAAGATGCAAAGACTGGCGACAATATGGACTTGGATCCAGAGGACGTGCAGTACAACTTCGTTCGATGGCTCAACAACGACATCGGAACTGCGATCGGGCCTAGCCGCGTTCATCCGTTAACAGGTGAAATCCTGGATGCTGACATCATCTTGACTGACGGCTGGATTCGCCACTTCAATTTTCAATACCATGACATGATGCCGGATTTGGCAATGGAGGGTATGAGCGCCGAGACTGTTTCTTGGTTGGGTTCCCATCCGAATTGGGATCCTCGTCTGCGACTTGCACCCAATGCGAATCGCGATCACCTGAAGAGCTATTTTGCAAACCAATCCAAGCTGCCATTCGGTGGTCACCCATTGACCAAGGTGGACACCAGCTTAATTGGTGATCAACCCTACGATGGATTGATTGGCCGGACTAGCCAAGTCAATGGTTATTGCAGCGCGGCCGTCGGCAAGCAGATGGACATGGGTATGGCTCGTCTCGCTTTTGACTTGATGGATGACGAAGGCAATTTGCCTCTGTCGGAAGCAAAACAAGAGGAACCGAAAAAGGTGGAGCCAAAACCAGAAGAACCGAAGAAGGTAGAAGGGGTTAAGGAAGATCCAAAAAACGAGTCCAAGAAAGAGGAACCGAAAGTAGAAGAAAAGAAGCCTGAAGCAAAGAAACCAGAGAAGGTCAAAGAAAACCTCTTGGACAATATGCCAGAAGCCTTCATCGGTCCACTCTTGGCTGAATTGGTTGCACATGAGGCGGGACATACTCTTGGACTACGACACAATTTCAAAGCCTCGAGTGTTTACACGCTCAAGGAAATTAATTCGGAAACTGTCAAAGGCAAGAAGACTCTTGCATCATCGGTGATGGACTACATACCGATTAACATGCCCTGTGAAATTGAGGGAGGCATTCGAGGCGATTACACCATGAACGGAATCGGTCCTTATGATTTTTGGGCAATTGAGTACGGTTACACGCCGGAAGAGGCAAAACTTCAAGACATTCTCAAGCGAACGAGTGAGCCAGAACTGCAGTACGCGACCGACGAGGACACTTCCGGACCAGATCCGTTGGCCCGACGGTATGACTACAGCAAAGAACCACTTGATTATGCTGAGAATCAAATGCGTTTAGTCAAGCTGTACCGTTCGCGTTTGCTCGACAAGTTTGTAAAGGATGGCGAGAGTTGGGGCAAAGCTCGGAAAGGCTACGAGCTCACTTTAGGCGAACAAATGAAGGCCGTAAGCATGATGGCCAACTGGATTGGTGGAGCGACGGTCAACCGCGACAAGAAGGGCGATCCGGGCAACCGGCAGTCGCTTGTTCCCGTCGCTGCCGAACGTCAACGCAAAGCGCTAACCTTCGTGTTCAAAAATGCGTTCCGTGACGACGCTTTTGGAATCACTCAGCCAATTTTGGAACGCTTGACAAACGACAAGTGGATCGACGAAGGCATGAGATCGATGGGCGAATCGACATTCCCGATACACGACCGCATCCTCGGCTATCAAGCCTCGACATTGACCATGTTGATGAATCCAAGCACTCTGCGCAGGGTCTTTGATAATGAGACTTTGGTGCCTGCCGAGCAAGACGCCGTTACTCTTCCAGAATTGATGGATAAACTCTATGCGGAGATTTGGTCCGAACTGGACGCTAAGCCCGAAGGAGAGGTCTCCTCGAGAAAACCACGCATTAGTTCATGGCGAAGAAATCTCCAACGCGAGCATTTGGAGCGTCTAATCGACTTGGCTATCCCAACCGATTCAAATGCAGTGACCAAACCGGTGACCGCATTATCGCTTATGCAGTTGAAAGAGCTAAAGCGAAAATTGGATGCTACTCTTGAAGGTCGGAACAGCTTGGATCCCTACTCGCTGGCTCACTTGGCAGAATGCCAAACAAGAATCATGAAGGCAGTTGACGCGATCTATGTCTACAACATGCCCAGCAGTTTTGGTGGTGGTGGAACAACTTTCTTTTCGTTTGGCCAAGACGGACAACCAGTCAAAGTCAATGATGCGTCCGAGCCGGAATTGCCTTAATTCGAGCTTGAACTTTTTTACACTGCTCGCGCCCGAGTAGTGGATGAGTGTCAAAGGCCCTGCTTTTCGCAGGGCCTTTTTTCATTTCAAACGACGTAAAATCTGGGACTTCGAAATCAAAACCTGCAATTCGCTTTTTGTAATCCGATGCTCTCGATATACTTAGGTATACGTACGATTGTTCTCAAAGTAGCGGAAATCGCGACCAGAAGGTAACTCAATGAACGATTCCTTGTTCGGGCGAATGGTTTCCAAAGTTGGGCTAGCGGCCATCCGGCAAAGCCGTGAAAGAGACATAGAGACAAGGCGGACGAACCGTCGACGTTTGCATAAACAACGTCTCCTGAGAATAGAGTTGCTGGAAGATCGCCGCGTCTTTGCAGGATTCAGCCTAGTTGGGTCCGCGTTGCAAATCAATTTGGCGACAAACGAAGCGATGGAAATTTCCTCGAGTGGTACGACTTATGGGTTTGTATTGGCCACGGGGTCTTGGACCGGTAGCGATGTACCTGGAGCAATAGGAAATGGACAATCCAGACTCGTAGCTACGACCGCATTGGTTACGACTGTTAGCGTGGACGACGGCGGAGCAGGGGACACCGTCTCATTCGCTGATAGTGGCATAAATCCATATTCATCTAGTTTTTCCATTACGCTGGACAATGCCGTTGCTGGCGCAATTGCATTCAATGGTGCTACGTCATTTGTTGGCGGCTCTGCGCTAAGCGCCAGCACCAGCATGAACATCGTTGTCAACGCAGGTTCAACGGTTACAACTGTACATGGCAATATTTCCCTGTTGGCCAATCAGCAGGCCGCCAGTACGAATGGTAACTTCGTTGGCATTGATCTTGATGCTGCGGCAGTTAAAACCACCGGTACTGGCACGCTAAGCCTGGCAGGAAAAGGGGGGACGGTGGGCAATGGAAATTTCGGCATCCGAGTTCGAACCGGTAGCGCCATTGAGACAACCGGCTCAGGGAATATCACATTAGCAGGCGCGATGGGGACGCTCGCGGACACCCTGGGATTTGCCCTCCAGGTCACGGGTGCCGGAACCACCATCAAGACGTCGTCTGGAACGGGTTCCATATCACTTATTGCCGATACAATGGACATGACTTCGTCCGTTTCAATAAACGCCGGTAGCAATGTGGCGACACTCATTCAACGGAACAATGGTGTAGCCATCCAACTCGGAGGATTGGATAATTCCTCCACGCCGTTGCTTGGTTTGACAGACTCCGAACTCGATTTGATCACAGCCAGCACACTCAATATCGGAAACAGCAACAGCGGAGCGATCACATTAAGTGCAGTCATCAGCCCCGCAAACTACAAGACACTTTCGTTCGGCAACAGTGTAATGTTCGCGGCTACATCGGGCTTCATTTCGGATGTCGGTCCGACAGCATCCTCGTACGAGAAGATCACCGTAGCGGGCACTGTTACCGTCAATGTGGGTGCAGTACTGATCGTTTTTCCTATTGGCGGCTATATCGCGGCGACCGGCGACATCTTCACATTTATTGGAAACGACTTGGTGGACCCAATCTCGGGTACATTTACGGGACCTCCGTTGACGAATTTTCTTGGGAGCACTCTTACCGCGACACAAAATTATTTGGGAGGCTCGGGCAATGATTTGGTGATTGGCACGTTGAATTTGGCCCCGACATTCACTGCAGGAGCGAACGTTTTCGTCAATGAAGACAGCGGACCACAATTGATCGCCAACTGGGCGACTGGGATAAGCGCAGGGCAAGGCGAAAGCGGTCAATCGTTGGCATTCAGTTTGAATCGAATTACGCCGCCAGTGACTGCGACGCAGACCCAGTGGGGAGGATACGCTGGTGGTCCACAGCATCAAGCGATTTCGTTGGTTGCATCGCAGCCTCTCAATGCAATTCGATGGCAAACGCCGGTCGACTTGAGCCCGCAATACTCAGGCACAAGTCTATTGATACACTACGGTTCACCCCTTGTGACACAAGCCAACACGGTTATCGTGCCAGTCAAAACAGGGGCGACCGACGGATTCCGGATTGACGCAAGAAATGGGGCAGATGGCTCATTGATATGGAGTCAAAACACTGACTATCTTTTGCCAACTCACAATTGGACACCGAGTTATGGTCCCACGTTGGCCGTTGGCAATCGGATCTATTTTCCGGGAGCTGGGGGGACAGTCTTTTGGAGAGACAATGTGGACTCGGCCAATGCAACGGCGTCTGGTCAAATCGCATTCTACGGTCTATCCAATTACAATGCCGACAAGGCCGCATACAATAGCGGCATCAGTATCTCCACGCCGCTTACGTCAGATGCGGCTGGCAATATCTATTTCGGATACCGGACAGCTGGTTCAAATCCGCTTGGAATTACCGACGGCTTTGCACGCATTGCACCCAATGGCGCATCTGTTTTCACATCCGCGAGTACGGCCAGCTCCGCTGCATTCAGCCATACAGTAACCAATGCAGCTCCTGCGGTTAGCCTTGATGGCCAGCATGTCTATGTTGTTGTAAGCAACGGACTCGGATTTGGTCAAGGCAATCTTCTGCGACTCAATAGCATTACGCTTGCCGCAGAATCCGGCGTGACTCTAAAGGACGTCAAGTCCGGGAACAATGCGTTCATCCCCGATGATGGAACAGCCTCGCCGATGGTCGGGCCGGATGGAGACGTTTACTTTGGAGTCTTTGAAAACCCAGGACAGTCAAACCATTATCGGGGTTGGATGCTTCATTTTTCAAGTGACTTGTCGCAAACTAAAACCCCCGGGGCTTTTGGCTGGGACAATACCGCCTCGGTTGTCCCTGCGGTCATGGTGCCTTCGTATCATGGAACATCGAGTTATTTGTTGATGACCAAATACAATAACTACGCCAGCACTGGTGGAGATGGAGTCAACAAGATTGCAATTCTAGATCCAAACACCGCCATGACCGATCCAATATCTGGTTCACAGGTAATGCTTGAGGTATTGACCATCGCTGGCGTGACGCCAGATTCAGAATTCCCAAGCAACCCGGTCGCCGTAAGAGAATGGTGCATCAACACGGCTGTAGTTGATCCTGCGACCAAATCGATTTTAGCCAATAGCGAAGATGGAAAACTCTATCGTTGGGACCTAACTACCAATACATTCACCCAGGTAATCACATTGACCTTAGGCGTTGGCGAAGCTTACACACCAACATTGATAGGTGCCGACGGTGCGGTCTATGCTATCAACAACGGCATTCTTTTTTCAGTTGGATACAACATCAACGATCTGAATAGTGGGTTGTTCAGCGTTTTGCCGGCTGTCGATCCGGCGACGGGTACACTTACTTTTACGCCTGCAGCCAACGCATTTGGGACCTCGCAAATCACGCTCTCGCTTAAAGATAATGGCGGCACAGCCAACGGCGGCGCGGACTCCACCTCACGTACATTTGTCATTAGCGTTCAGGGGGTCAACGATGCACCTGCATTAACCCGTGCAAACCAAACGGTATCCGGTGACGTGTTGACCTCCCTCGCCAACGATGGAACCTGGAGCGATGTTGATTCACAGGCTGTGACTTTGACCTCTTCGTTGGGGACAGTGATAAAGAAAAGCGATGGTACTTGGAATTGGTCCTACACGCCAACCGCCGTGCAAAACAATCAATCTGTAACGATCACCGCAGACGATGGAACGACGTCGACAACGGTCTCATTCACCATAACCACTGAT
Organism: Pirellula sp.; assembly: GCA_031363425.1. Taxonomy (GTDB): domain Bacteria; phylum Planctomycetota; class Planctomycetia; order Pirellulales; family Pirellulaceae; genus JBKCUI01. The sequence goes on along the minus strand of JANLUJ010000627.1, from coordinate 4,543 downwards.
AGCAAAGTGTACTACAAGGGTTCTGCATATGCTGGAATCGGCCTCAACGCCGCTCTCGACACTTCAAAAGCCTTGGTATTGTCGGGCTCGAGCCCGACAACGCTAACCTATTCCAACTTGATCAACACGACTCGCGGGATCAACGGAATCGTGTTGGATATCGCTGGCCTTACCGCTTCTGCATTGAGCGTTGCGGATTTTGGTTTCCGTGTAAGTCCTCAGGGGGTATTCGATGAAGCGGCCAATCCTCCCAACACATGGGCTGATGCAGCAGTACCTACGGCGATCACCTTAACTCCGGGCAATGGAAGCACGCCTTCACGCGTCCGGCTCGAATGGGCAAACAACGCAATTGCCAATCGTTGGTTACAGGTTCGTATTTTCGCTAATTCGAATACTGGCCTCGCAACCACAAGAGTGTACTACCTCGGCCATTTGCTGGGAGAATTAAATGGAGACCTGGCAGGGACAGCGTACTTTGTTAACAACGCAGACTTGATAATGATTCGTCCTATCGGTGTGGCTGCCACCGTCACCAACACTCGTGATGTCGACAAGAACGGCTTTGTATTGAATGCTGACGGAATTGTCATTCGAAGCTCTTTGATCGCAGGAAACAGCCTTCGCAATATCACGATTCCAATTGCTGGTTCGGCTTCCGAAGGAACCAATGCCGGGAACCGAAATGGCAATGCCTATCTCGGAGGCTTTTTTACGCCACCTGCAGGAGACCGGCCGGAATTTGGCATCCGTAGCTTGGGCCCCCTGCCCGAGTTCCGCACGGCCCAGGGGGCCATGCTACATTATTTTAATAACTCAATCAATCAACGAGCGCTTCAAGAGCCGCAATTGGAATTTTCCATGATTGCGTCTACTGCGGATGAAAAGCACCAGACAATCAAATCATCAAATGAGTCGACGTTGGCTGGACTTCGCAACCCATACAGTCGAATTGATATTCATCTTATTGACGATTGTTTTGCTGAGCTCGCACGACTCCATTGGTTGCTATAGAGCTGACGCTAGCAGCGTCAGCCACGTGCAGCGTCAGCCACGTGGAGTACGCTGCTAGCGTCCTTTCGGGTCCTCCGACAGTGTCGAAGACATATTTTCTAGAGCGCTTTTGCTCACGCGATCAGAAAACTGGCGCAGGGATTCAAGTTCGGGATGATCACTGGCTTGCCAACCCGTTTTCTCAGCGACCAACAACTCCAAAAGAGTCCCTAGCATCCCCGATGCGAGCGGCGAGCCATCACCATTTTGCGATCCGGAAACAAATAGCCGTTCCGGTACGAGTGGCTGTTGACTGTTGGAGAGCTTTGCAGCTACTTCTTGCAACGCATAGAGTCGCGGGTCTCCAAAGGATCCAATCTTTCTCAACAGAACGGCTGCCTCCGATAGTCCGATCTGCATTATCTTTTGGCTTTCACCGCGCCCGGCCAGCATGCGTTGCCGGCTATCCGCTTCGGCTAGAAGAACGGTTTGCTCCGCTTCCCGTTTCGAACGCTCTAGCTCAGCGTCTGCCATCACAATCGTTTGCTGGGCTGACTTGCGCGCCCTTGCAAGTATCGCTTCACCTTCGCTATCAGCAATGCGTGCCTGCACTTCTGCATTGGTCAAGGCCGTTTGCCTTTCGGCTTGAGCTTCCGCCGCATTGAGTTCCTGAAGTTTTTGAGCGGCAAGTTTGCGGCGTTCAAAGGTTTCAAGTTGCTCGCAAGACAACTGCCGCTGACGCAGTTGCTCTAACAGGGTTTCGATCTTGTCGTCGCCGGGAGCGTGAACGGGTTTCCCAATAAGTACATCCACGCATTCGATATCGAATGCTCTAAACTTGTCTCGCAGCTCTTCGCGAGCCTCCTTTTGAATCTGATCGCGTTCGTGCAACAAGCCGAGCATGGTTTTTTTGTGGGCCACATCTCGGAAGAAAGCGCTCAACATGGGATCGATCGTCTGCGTAATTAGTTTTTTTACATCGCCAAATCTTTGGATGACACTGGGGGCGCGTTCGTAGTCGATATGGACCACAACGCTCAGCGGCAAAAGTGGTTCATAAGCGTCCTTGGTGACCAAGTCGATCGAGCGCAGGCTTTCATCGTACTTGTGAGACTCCGATCGCCCAGTGATCCAATGCAAAACAAAGTTCGTTGTAGGCACGGCAATGATGCTGCCCGCATATCGATTGAATGCGTATTTGCCCGGGCCTAGCGTTTTTTCCCAAACTCCCTTCTCGCCAGGCGCGACTTGCTCTCCGTGGCGGAAGCCAGAACCAGATACGTCGTTACCACTGCGTCCGACATAGCTCACAACCACACCAACATACCCAATGGGAATCACAGTTTTCGGGTTCATTTCTACAGTCGCAAACCATCGATTGATAAAGTAGGTACCATCGGTGAGCGTCATGTATTGACGACCACGACGACCACCCGCTCTTAGAAACGCTTCCGCGTTCTGAAAGTTATTGTGAAAGTCTTCCGAGTCCGAATCGCTACCCACGATAGGGGCGATGATCTCATCTGGAGGGAGGGAGGGGCCGTCATGCACAGTGATGACTCCGATCGAGTCGACAGACGTAGGATGATCAGGTTCGGGGGCGTCATCGCTCCTCATAACCGACCCGATAGTGACGGGAGCAAATCCGCCAAGCGCCGCTAGTTCGTCTCGATACTGCTCGAGCGTCTGAATCTCTTTTCGCGATTGGATGGCCAATAACGCATAGACTTTTTCGTCAGTAATAACGACAAAAAGTGCTGGATTAATAGCATACACACCTTCACGCAATATCGCACGTTGTCGTCCTCGTTGGCCTTCCGAGAGGAACGCTTGAGCATCTTGAAATGAGTTGCAATCTATGCTTCGCCCAAGCGTTTGACTGGAAAGCAATGGCTGACCGTCGCGAGCGTACACATAACCGATCTTGCCCTGCGATATGGTAACAAGAGGAGCGCGATGAACTCGGAACTGCCATCTCCAATACCCAAAGTGCACGCCACCTCGAAGCAATGCGGATTGGAAGCCAGCTTCGCCTTCATTAGCGATTATACCTCCCTCTGGAACAGACCCCTTTCCAGACCATAGCTTTTCGACCACGCCAACCGAGTTGTTGGGTATGTATCGAAAACAAAGCCAGATAGCGATCAACAATAGAGCTAACATTGCGATCAAAGTGTAGACCGAAATGGCAAACCAGCTGGTTTGACCAAACAAGACATAGGTAAACATGGGCTAACTCCAAAAAGAGCAGCTTGGTGCAACGGCAGTCGAAGCATCTGAGCGCACAGAAAGAGCGGTCCAACGGATCAGTCAGGGTTTTTCAAGAGCTGAACCAAACGGAACGCGGTATTCCACGCACCCCACACGATTCACGATTGCGTATTCATCAAGGCCACTCAAAGATCGTGCACTAGCGTGTTCGAGCAGAACTGCTTTCCATGACTGCAAGTACAACTTGAAATCGGCCGACGAGGTTAGCTGACGGGCTGGGATCGGAATAATCCTGGCGTCGCAATTGACACCTAAGCCCCCGTGCGTACCGTTGTACTTAAGTACGACGTCGCACCATTGGTTCCCCCGCTCGATTTACCGCTATTTCAGGCAAAACGACTAGGCTGTGCACATTAGATTAACTCTACACGGTATTTTGTATTGGACAAGCCGCACATCCTAAAGTCGCGTCGCAACTGGTTTGGCAGTAACACATTACGCGATTTTCGCGTAACTGCATTCCAGCCAACAAGAGCACCCTAGAAACAAATCCCATGGATAGATATGCTATTTAAGAAAAACTATTGGTGGTCTTTGCGCAACGCGGTACTTGCTCCACAGGTTGACGCAGCTAGGGTTGACGCGCAACTTCGACAATCCAGCGTGCGATTACCTGTGCCGGTTATCTGGCTACTTGGCAAGGCTCAATCGGGAAAGACATCCATTGTTCGCGCGATTACCGGTAGCACGACTGCCGAGATAGGAAACGGCTTTCAACCATGTACTCGAACAGCACGCATGTATTCATTTCCGGACGAGGCAAGCTGCATGCTCCGCTTTCTCGACACTCGCGGACTTGGAGAAGCAGGTTACGATCCGAAGGATGATTTGGACTATTGCAAAGAGCAAGCCCACTTAGTGATGGTTATTATCAAGGCAATGGACCATGCACAAAAGTCCGTGCTCGACGCGCTCCAAACCATTCGCAAGCACCGCCCCAACTGGCCGATTCTCGTGGTTCAGACAGTACTTCACGAGGGTTACGCAAACAACACCGATGCACACATCGCACCGTATCCATTTGATACACTGCCATGGCCAACAACTATTCCGACCGACTTGGCCCGTTCATTGCAACATCAACGAGCAGAGTTTGCCCGCTTTTCCAACCGATTCGTGGCAGTTGATTTGACGTTGCCCGACGATGGATTGGAGCCCGTCGACTATGGGTTGGAGTCGCTGTGGAATGCAATCGAGGAAGTTTTTCCACACGGATTGCGTTCGATCTTGGAAGCGCAGCCCAAGCTCCGCGCTGAGTTGGGTGATTTGTATTATGCGA
>JANLUJ010000597.1:0-3380 GCA_031363425.1 Pirellula sp. | reverse complement strand
GATGGCGATATTGCAAACAGCGCCAGTCGAATCGCTGGACTTCAGCGTCTTGGACCAACCCCGTGCCAGGAAGATCCCAATTAGAATCTATTTGCCGGCCGAGTTTGGTCAGTCGACACCGGTCATTCTTTTTAGTCACGGGTTGGGTGGGTCCAAGGAAGGAAACCGCTTCATGGGTGAGCACTGGGCCAGGCGCGGGTATTTGGTTGTTTTCCTTCAGCACGCGGGAAGCGACGAAACGGTTTGGAAAGGAGTTGAACTGAGAGAACGACTAACAGCCATGCGAAACGCGGCTTCGCCACAGAGTCTATTTTTGCGTTGCGGAGACGTTCGGACCGTCCTCGATCAGATTGACAAATGGAATCAGGACACAAAGCACCCCCTTTATGGAAAAATGGATCTGTTGCGTGTTGGCATGTCGGGTCACTCGTTTGGGGCTCATACGACACAAGCCACTTCAGGGCAATCGTTCCCAGTCGTCGGTCAAAAGTTTGTCGATGACCGCATCGACGCAGCCATCGCATTCAGTCCAAGTTCGCCGGCCCGAGGAAATAGCAATTCATCTTTTTCATCCGTGAAGATTCCTTGGATGTTGATGACCGGTACTAAAGACGCATCACCCATCGGCGACCAGACCATTGAATCTCGGCTCGAAGTCTATCCCAATTTGCCTAAGACCTTAGATAAATTTGAGTTGGTACTAGACAATGCAGAACACTCGGCATTTACCGATCGAGCGCTGCCAGGGGACAAGCAAAAACGAAACGCAAAACATCACAAAGCGATCCTGGCGCTATCGACGGCATTTTGGGATTCGTACCTGATGGAGGACGCCAATGCCAAGATTTGGCTGGCAGAGAAAGCGAAATCGGTACTGGAAGAAAAAGATCGCTGGCAATCGCAAATAGCAAATAGCAGATAGCAGAATGGAGATAGCGGAAAGCAGAAAGGAGATAGCGGAAAGCAGAAAGAAGATAGGAGAAAGGAGAGAAGGAGAAAGGAGATATCTGAAACGCATGCATTCTGAAAACGATCTCTCTCAACGTCGTTTTTCTGACCTCGTTTTTCTGTTTACTGTTTGCCATATACTATTTGCCATTTGCTATAATTGCTACGCTGACTCTATCGATCGAAAGTTGCCGTTTTTCAAAAGGAATTGTCCACAATGAAATACAAACGCTTCGAGGATACACCCGTTTGGCAGCAATCTGCAGATTTGGCTGCAGCAATGTTCGATTGGACTTCTCATGTTGTCTTCCGCGGCAAAGGAGATCTCGCAAATCAGCTTCAACGTGCAACTCTGTCCATATCTAACAACATCGCAGAAGGCTTCGAAAGAGGAACAACGCCTGAGTTATCGACATTCTTGTACTACGCTCGCGGCTCAGCAGGCGAAGTCAGGTCGATGTTGGCAGTCACCTCGCGCATGCAAGTCTTCGTTGCATTTCAGTCAGAAATTCATGGCTTTCAAGACGAATGCGTGCAGATATCACGTCAAATTCACGGTTGGGCAAACAGTTTGCAAAACTCGAAACTGGATGGACAGCGGCATTGGAATGACGCTAAGAAGTTGAAATTCGAGGAACAATCGCGTAGCGACACGTTGCGAGCAAAGCATGCAGAAAGCATGAAAGAGATCGAGGCAAGGATTCTTGCAAAGAGACCGACTCAGGATGAGAATTCTTCAGCAATTGCGAATTCGTAACTTATTTCGCAAACTCAATTTCAAAGGCTCGTTCAAGCGTGTTTTTTGCTACGCACGATGCATTTTTCCATTTCATGATATTGGAGAAAATATCAGGCGATAGTCCATCTCCGAAAATCGAACCCAAGTTTGGGACCGCGTTCAGGACGGCTCTCAGTCCGGCCGACGCTTCCTCTGCCGTTTCTTCCTTTAGAGAATCATTCGGGAAAATCAGCCTATCTAACCGGGGCGCACAAACTCCACTCAAGGCGGATTGATGCAGGTCAACATGCACGACAATCGCGTTCAAAATCGGATTGCAAAGTAGCGCGATGACTCGTGCTTCGTCGTTGACGCAGCCCGTATCTACGATTCGACCATTGAATCCCGCTTGACCATGGCTGACCATCCCAAAATCGATATTGCGCAGTCTAAGTTGTTCTGCAAACTGTTGCACTAACGAATCGGAAGACTTGGATTTGACGATACCGATAATCTTGATGTGCCCCTGTTGTCCATGAGGAAACAACATGTCTACGATTGCATCGCCAACTTTTTGAGGTTTGCCATAGAGCGGCGATACATGCGGTGAAAGAGAGGGTCCGGCGTTGACTTCAACGACCGCCCCTTTTTGTTCGCAAAGTGGACGGCTAATGTCCGTAGCCAACACATCGAGGCCAGCGATGTCCAAGCCAACAACCCTGGCTGCGATGATGGCTTGCTCAGCGGTTTCAGGATGCACCTCATCCGTGCAGTCGGTTGTCAAATCGCCGGTTCGTCGAACTACGACCGTTCTGCCAGCTTCAGGTATCGAATCAACGTTAAGTCCTTGCTTGTTCAATTCGATAATCGCTGGAGCGCTAAGCAGCAGGGTCCCAAGCTGATCCGTGTAAGCCTCACCACGCCGAGGATCCGAATTGACAATTGCAACCAGTTCTTTGATGGTAAGGACACCATCTCCAGTGACAACTTCGCTGTGCCCCTTGGCGGCAGCCACGAGTCGATTGCCGACGACGAGCAAACGGTGATGTTGGCCCAACGCAAACTGTTCCACCAGGATGTCCTCGGTTTCTCCCGCTTCCACAGCGAAATCATACGCTTGCATGATTTCTTCCTTGGTCGTCAGCTCAATCGAGATACCTCGTTGATGGTTTGCGCTGCATGGTTTTACGACGACTGGAAATCCAATTTCTTGTGAAGCAACCCATGCGTCTTCCGCGCTGATCACCGCCCGTCCATGTGGTACGGGCACGCCAACTTGACGAAGAAGCCTTTTGGTCAAGTCCTTGTCACTTGCGATTGCTTCGGCGATGGCGCTGGTTGCATCCGTTTCTGCGGTCCAGATACGACGATGGTGTTTGCCTTCGCCAAGTTGAACGAGCGATCCGCTATTGAGGCGAGTGTAAGGTATGTTGCGGCGGCGAGCGGCTCGCAGAATTGCGCGAGAGCTTGGTCCCAATCGCACATCGTCGGCGAAGTCAAACAAGTCGCGAACTCTCGCGCCGAGTGGAAAGTCTAGTAGCGATTCGCGCGAATCAATCAGTTCGATCGCGAGTCGAAAACAACGCTCGCTGAGGGCTTGTTCCTCCATTTCCATTGCGAGCACCGTTTCTATTTCGGGCTCCGCCGTATTACCCGAAGTAGCGGAAAGCCTGCGTTCGATATGATTGCCTGTGTCCAAGGTTGGAACGCCAGC
>JANLUJ010000546.1:0-7608 GCA_031363425.1 Pirellula sp. | reverse complement strand
ATCTAAGCGTGAAGCCCTCTCTAAGATAAGGTTTCGTAGCTACTTGTAGCGAGAGTCCCCAGGTAGACTACCTGGTTGATAGGACAGATGTGTAAGCACCGTAAGGTGTTCAGCTAACTGTTACTAATGGACGAACGCTTGACCATCGGTATCTTGTGCTTCAACTAAAGAAGACATAGATATCAGGTCTATATTGAATTGTGCTGCATAAGTATTCATTTACCAATCCAAAAGTTGTCACAGACCAACAGGGTCGAGAGACCTGAGTGGTCGAAAGATCAATAGGAACACAGTCGGCTACCGCCACTGTGTTTCTCTCCCGGTGACCATATCCGAAAGGCCCACCTGTTCCCATCCCGAACACAGTAGTTAAGCTTTCGGAGCCGATGATAGTGCCCACCAGTGCGAAAGTAGGTATTGCCGGATTTTATAGCAACAACAAAGCCCGATTGCAGAAATGCAACCGGGCTTTTTTTTGTGACCTGTTTAACCCGCGAAGCGGCGAATGTTTTATCCGCAAAGCGGCGAGTGTAGAACAGTTTTCCAAACTGTTTCGCCCAGCGTCCCCAGCTCCTCAACGCTTGCCCTGAATTTGCAAGCCAGATTGGTTGCAATCTTCGGTTGGGACTGCGGATTTTACGCGGATGCTGGCAGCATCCGCCACGTGTAGAACAGTTTTCCAAACTGTTTCCGGCCAGCGTCCCCAGCTCCTCAACGCTTGCCCTGATTTTGCAAGCCAAATTGGTTGCAATCTTCAGTTGGGACTGCAGGTTTTACGCGGATGCTAGCAGCATCCGCCACGTGGATCGAAGCCACTTTTAAACAGTTGAAAATCAATTGCAGTGGTATTCTGCGTCGCAATGTAATCTTTTTTTTGCTAACCTCACGGCGTTTTGCAAATCTATTTATACTAATTGCACGCTAGCTATATTTTTTAGATCGGCATTCCAAGGAAAAAATGAGCCGCCAAAAAATCCATTTGTTTTGGCGGTTCGTTTCGATTGCCACGTTCGGTTGCTTGCGGACTCGTGTGATCACGAGGGAGAAAGAGATTTATCTAACGTTTGATGATGGTCCGCATCCCAAGCATACTCCCGAGCTGCTTGATTTGCTGTCGCAACACGAAGTGCGTGCCAGTTTTTTCTTGATAGGGTCTCAATGCATGAAGAACGCACCTATCGTCGATCGAATCCTGCTGGATGGTCATCGAATTGGAAATCACACTGCGACTCACCCTCGAATGCGTCGGCTTTCGGCCATCGCGCAATGGCGAGAATATTGCTTGGCCGACGAGCTTCTTTCGGAGTTCAAGTTGCAAGGTGGTTTGCGTTTTCCCGTTAGACCTCCAAGCGGAGTAATGACAGTTACTTCTGTTTTGTATTGTTGTTGTCGTTTTCGAAGATTGGTTTTGTGGTCTCGCGATAGTCTGGACGGTCACTTGACCAACGAAGAGGTTTGTCTGAACTTTCTCGAATCTCCATTGAGGAATGGGGATGTGGTGCTGTTTCACGACGATTCGTCCGTATGTGTTGAGTCGTTGAAAGTCCTTTTGCCGGAATGGAAAAGAATGGGATTTCGATTTGTGGCTTAGGCAACCGTGGTTCATCGAGCTTCATGTAACCGCAAGTCTGTCACAATCTTGCATTCCCAGTCGGTTTTCCAAGATCCATACGATTTATGCGAACAAGGGTCACCGTTATGGGGGTCTGTTCACTTATAAGCCGGTTTCGTTTACTATCGAGGCAACCAAATAAAACGTCTGCAAACGTTGCTTTGGGTTGAACTCAATTCATCCACTTAACACCGCAATTTCGAGACGCTTATGCAATTGGTTATCGAGAATCTATCGAAAACATATCCTGGCGGTGTTCGAGCGCTGGACAACGTATCCATGACCATTCCGACGGGCATGTTCGGATTGCTAGGGCCCAATGGTGCCGGGAAATCGACGCTGATGCGGACTCTCGCAACGTTGCAGAATGCCGACTCGGGAAGCGCGATGCTCGGCGATCTCGATATTCTCAACGACAAAAAACGGGTTAGAGAACTGCTCGGATACTTGCCTCAAGAGTTCGGTGTCTACCCACGAACGAGCGCTACTATTCTGTTAACCCACCTCGCTACACTCAAGGGAGTCGGCGAAAACAGGGCACAACGCCGTGAAATTGTGGATGGGCTTTTGCAGCGAGTCAATCTTTTTGAGGTTCGCAGCAAATCGGTGGCGAACTACTCGGGTGGTATGCGCCAGCGATTTGGAATCGCGCAAGCGCTATTGGGTGATCCCAAACTTTTGATTGTCGATGAACCGACTGCGGGCCTCGATCCTGGTGAGCGAAACCGATTCTACAACTTGCTTTCCGAAGTCGGTGAAAGCGTCGTGGTCATTCTTTCGACCCATATCGTCGACGACGTAAAAGAGCTTTGTACCAACATGTCCATTATCCACAATGGTCGACTACTATTTGCAGGTTCTCCGAGTCAAGCAGAGGCTTCCCTAATAGGAAGGATTTGGGCCAAGTCGATGTCCAAGGACGAGCTTCGCAAATGCCAATTGGAAATGGATGTTATTTCAAGCAAACTGATCGAAGGGCGGCCTATCGTGCACGTCTATTGTGAAGGGCATCCGGGCGAAGGATTTTCGGTGGTCCCACCGAATCTCGAAGACGTATTCTTTAGCCAAATCAAGCACAGCTCGCGGGCTGCGTAATCGGCCGCACCATTTCGAAACCCCGAAGATCAGCGACACAACACATATGGAATTTTTTAGGTTTGAACTGCGTTACTGGCTACGCGGTTTTATGGTCTACATTTTTTTAGGCATCGTTGCTTTGTTGTTTGGCTTTGCTACGGGCAGTGACAATGTTCAAATCGGCAGCGCGATTGGCAACACCTATCGAAACGCGCCGTATGTCATCATGCAATACTATGTAGCGGCAGGATTGCTGGCGGCGCTCATGGTGTCCGCCATTTATGATTCAGCAGCCTCCCGCGATTTTGCCACCAAATTCTCGGATGTGCTTTTTAGCAAACCGATTGGGAAATGGAACTATCTGATGGGCCGTTTTTTCGCGGCGACGCTGATCGCATTGATCCCTTCATTTGGGATAGCGATCGGAATGATGGTGGCTGGAAGTATGCCAAATATTGATGGTGAGAGATGGGGACCTATTCGATGGGATGCTCACGCATTGGGAATATTGTTGTTCGCTTTACCCAACACGTTGCTCGTAGGCTCGATAGTCTTTGCCATTGCCGCCTGGACAAGAAATACGATGTATTCCTTTCTCGGCGTATTGCTTTTGATGGTGGCGTACGGAGTGTCGCAAGCGGTTCTTTCCGACATTAGCAACGATTTTTTGGCAATGATGATCGATCCGCTGGGTGGCACCCCCTATGGTATTCTCACAAAGTATTGGACCGTCGATCAACGCAACCATTGGTGCCTCCCTCTCTCGGGAATGCTGATTCTAAATCGCGTGGTTTGGCTGGTCGTGGCGCTTGCGGTCTTTGCAATTGCAAGCTGGCGTTTTTCGTTTGAGACCGGGCGCACTCGGGGACGCAAGGCCCTCGAAGCCCTGACCGTTGTTTCTCCCGCCCGTCCAACTGAGTTAGGCGATTGGCCAAAAGTCACGCCGAAAACAAGTTGGCTTGCGCAGTTGCAGTCTTGCACTCGACTAGACATTGTCTCGGTGATGCGTACGCCGGCATTTATTGTGATCTTGCTCGCTGCCATGCTAAACACCAGCATTGCACTTTTTATGGGGGCGACGGAGGGATACGGGCTAAGTTCTTTCCCTGTGACCTACAAGATGGTCGACTTGATTCGCGGATCGTTGTTTGGATTTCTGGTACCGGTGATCACCTATTTTGTCGGTGTCGTTGTTTGGCGAGATCGGGACAGCAAGATCCAGGAGATCGTGGGTGCGACGCCTACTCCGAATAGCGTATTCGTTGTTTCTAGGTTTCTATCTCTGCTGACCGTTATCATGACCATTTTGGTTGTCACCATCTTGTTAAGTTGTTCGGTCCAAATCTTCTATGGTTTTAGTCGTCTGCAGCCTGGCGTTTATGTGTTCGAACTCATTGTCATCGAATCATTGCGATTTGGTTTCTTTATCGTTCTCGCCATGCTCGCCCATACGTTTTCACCAAACAAATACGTGGGCTACTTCGCCTTCATTGTTCTGCTGATCTTGAATGCGTTTGCATGGCAATGGATGAGAATTGATTCATTACTCGTTCGTTTTGGTCGTTTGCCAGCCTATGTCTACTCGGATATGTTTGGAGTTGCACCATACACATCGGGGCTTATCGCCTACGCGATTTACTGGCTTGCTTGTGCGGCTTTGGTTTTATGGATTTGCTCCATTGCATTGCATCGCGGCGTACCCATGTCCATCACGGCTAGGCTGTCAGAGGGGATTCGCTCGACTTCCAGCAGTTCCAAAGTATTCGCGATGGTTGCTGGATTGGCGATGTTGGTACAAGGCTCATGGCTAGTCTACAACACGCAGTTCCTCAATACATTTGTCGGGAGCGTAGACCAAGAAAAGCGGCGAGTCCGTTACGAGAACGATTATTCCAAATTCGAAAACGTTCCTCAGCCGAAAATAACCAATGTTCGATACGAGATCGACATCTATCCTGAAACACGAAACATGAGGATGCTTGGCAAGCAGACGATAACGAACAAATCGGATGCGCCGATCGGCACTCTCTATGTCAATCTCGCAAGTACTTACAAAACAATCCTTGAAATTCCAAACGCAACGCTCGAGCTTGATGATAAAAAACTGGCCTTCCAAACATATCGATTGCAACCGGCGTTGGGACCTGGCGAATCGCTTGAGATGAGTTTCGTTGTCCAAAGTGAAACGCGTGGCATTGAAAACCAAATCAGCAATCCGGAGTTGGTCCAAAACGGTACTTTCTTCAATAATTCGATAACCCCGCATTTCGGTTACGATCCAGATCGCAGGATCATGGACCCGAATATTCGAAAGAAACACAAGCTAGCGGTCGCTGACAGTGTGCCAACGCTAACTCGAGATTGCGGTGCAGCATGCTATTCACATTATGTTGGTCAAGATGCGGATTGGGTCGATATCGAAACCGTAATCAGTACGTCGGGAGATCAGATAGCAGTTGCGCCAGGCTCGCTTCTTGAAAGATGGACCAAGGACGGCCGAAATTTCTTCACGTACAAGCTGGACCATCCGTCGCTAAACTTTTACTCTTTCATTTCTGCTAGATACGAAGTGGAGCGGTCTAAGTCCGGCGACGTTGATGTCGAGGTCTACTACCATCCCGAACACAAATGGAATGTTCCGCGGATGTCGGCGGCCATCAAAGAAGCTCTCGATTACTGTGGCAAGGAGTTTGGGCCATACCGACACAAACAAGCTCGCATCATCGAGTTCCCACGAGTTGGCTCGTTTGCTCAAGCGTTTCCGGGGACGATGCCGTATTCCGAAAGCATCGGATTCATCGCTCGAATGGACAAGCCCGACGACATCGACATGGTTTACTACGTGGTCGCACACGAGATGGCCCATCAATGGTGGGCGCACCAAGTGATAGGCGCTAGGATGCAGGGGGCAACGCTATTGTCTGAGACGCTCGCTCAATACACCTCGTTGATGATCATGCGCAAGGAATATGGTCCGGACATGATGCACAAATTCTTGAGGTACGAAATGGATTTATACCTTCGAGCGCGTGGTGCAGAGCGACTTAAGGAGCGGCCTCTGATTTCCGTGGATCCTACACAAGGCTACATCCATTATCGCAAGGGGAGCGTTGCGCTTTACTACCTTGCGGAAATGATCGGCGAGCAACGCATCAATGTGGCCTTGAAGGACATCATCGAGGTTTATGCATACAAGGGACCACCTTATCCAACTTCGCACGTGCTCGTAGATAGGCTCAGAAAGCAAACACCAGATGAGCTACAGTATTTGATCAAGGACCTCTTCGAGGACATCACGATCTTTGCAAATCGCACTCTTGAAGCGAAGGCTACAAAACAGCCGGACGGAAAGTACTTGGTTCAAATCGAAGTGGAGTGCAGTAAGTTCAAGGCGGATGAAAAGGGTGTCGAAACGGAGTGCGACATGGACGATTGGATGGAAATTGGCGCCTTTGCAAAACCGGAAGTCGGTAAGAGGTATGGCGCACTGTTGCATCGCGAACGGGTCCAGTTAAAATCGGGCAAGCATCAACTTGAGTTTGCCGTCGATTCAGAGCCGTACCAAGCTGGAATTGATCCTCGTAATTTCTTAATCGACAGAATGCCGGACGATAATTTGAAAAAGATAACTGTGGTGCCACGGTAGAGCATCCTCTGAAGGACGCGAAAGAATAGCGAACCGTCGTGTGCGACTCGGGGTAAAACGAGTTAGGATTTCTCGCCCAGTTCGTGTTTCACGATTATTAGTCCAACTTCAAAACAAAATGGGCCGGCTCGCCGAACTCGAGCGACTCGAGCCTCAACACTCGCGCCTTCAAGCAACAAATTCAGCAATTGTTCTGGGTACCACTGTTGATGAGCGATCAGGCCAATTCCTTTCCGGGAAATGTCTCGGACGATTGCCAACGACTGCAATTCTTGTCCCGGCATTCGGTACGAATCCGGGGATACACTAACAACGCATTTTCCATTGCAGCGGAATCGCGAAGTGCTTCGCAGCTCGAACAGATTTGTGCTTGTCGCCCCGCGCTCGGAATTCAGCGTCGCGCTAAGTGCATCCGTCAGTTGAATGCGCATCGTTAGCGCTTCGACTAACTGCTCAAACGTCGGAGAACGATGTTCGACCAACATTGGAATACCTCCTTATCGAAAGCTTCGTCAACGCTTTCGTTCATGATTTCGAGGGTCTGTTTATGTGACAAGGACCTTCGATAGGGACGATTGCTCGTCATGGCTTCGAATACGTCGGCCACCGTACAAATGCGGCTTGCAATGTCAATTTCGCTTCCGCCGATGCCGACTGGGTAGCCTTTTCCATCGAGTCTTTCATGATGTTGGTAGGTCATGAGCATTTGAGTCGGTGTGGCCGTTTTGGCTTTGGCAAGTCTTCGGAAACCGATCAAAGGGTGCTCCTTGATCGCTTTGAATTCAAATTCATCGAGTTTGCCGGGTTTGTTAAGAATTCGCTCATCGATTTCCAATTTCCCGAGGTCATGCAATAACCCGCCGGTTGCGATTTCGTCGAGTTCCTCACCCCTGTAGCCCATTCCCGCAGCGATGAGCGAACAATAGAAGCCAACGTTGGCGGAATGGGTAAATGTGCCGTAGTCATGATGAAGGATTTGGCAAAGTTCGGCCCCCGTCAGCGACTCATCCGCCGTTACGTTGGCTACCTGGGAACCCAAGCGATTTGCAGCCTGTACGATACTGATCGTATCATTGTTATTGAATTCTTCTGAAAGCACGTTTCGCACCACTTCGGATAACATTGCCGCTTTGTTGCGAATTGGGATGGAATCATCTTCAAACCATTCGTCGAAGTGGCTGCGTAAGTATTTTTGAAACGTTGGGCTTTCCGACTGATTGATATAAAGTTTGAGGGAGGGAGCGGATGCAATCCAATTCAACGAATCTTCCGT
>JANLUJ010000545.1:0-7688 GCA_031363425.1 Pirellula sp. | reverse complement strand
AGCGTGCCAAGAACACGGCATCCGCAATCACGTCTCCATTGGAGCCAGCCGTAATCAACTTGACCGACAGCTGTCGCTTGGCAGTAGTGTCTGAGAGAACGCCAAGACTCGCCACGTATGTATTTCCAAAAAGGATTCCATCGTTCGGCAGCAATGTCTGATTGAACACGGTGGTAGAGAGCAAAGTCTGGTCCAGGAAGACTTGGTAGGTCGCATTTGTGGCATTCGTTGGACGTGGAATCCAGGTTACGAATAGCTCTGATTTTGCGCTCGGCGTCTTCATGTCCCAGGTGGCCACATTGTTGGGTGTGCGGCTAATCCCAACTTGGTGAACGACGAAATCGTTCTGCCACCCGTTGCCGACTACGCTGGTCCACCCATTTTTGGCTGGGTTGGTGATGTGGAAAACACCATCAGGTCCAGCAGAATTCGGAAGTCCATCGTCTACCCATGAGTTAACGGCAGGAACTCGCAGCGGAGTGGCGGATAGATAGTACTCACCTTCGGTACTTGCTTCACCAAAAATGCGAACCTGATAGGTTGAATTGGGTGCCAAGCCGCCAAGTTTTATTTTCTCGTTGCGACCGTCGGCACCCGCGATTCCGCTCGCGATCAGGATCGTGCCCGTCGCGTTGTAGACTTCGATACGTGGATTGAGGTTATTCCGAAACTCACCTGGGCCATCTCCTGGTGTACGCGTTTCGATCTGAAGCGCAGTCTGATCGCCGGTTAGGCTAACCGAATACAAATCCGATGGAGATTTGGTAGGCGTAATGACCAGACGACGAATCAAGTTGGAGCTCGTTCCACCAAATACAGATTGATGGGTTGTTCCGTCGATCGTGGTGACGGCGCCGCCAATGGCGAGCCGGCCACCTTGGGCTGCCTCGATCGCAGCAATGCCTGCCGCATTCAGGTCGATGCTGACCAAGGTCCCGTTGTTGGCTGCGGAAATAACGACCGAACCATAACTGGCGCCTGACCCAAGATCGTCAAATACACCGGTCAGGCCGCTACCGCCCGCGATCAATTGATTCACCGGCGTCACAACATCGAATAGCTTGAATGTTTCGCTGGGATCGGGACTGACCAACCCAGGCAGGAAGAGTTCAAGCCGTGCTGATTGCACGGGGCTACCCAACGGCGCTATATCGAAAACAAACCAGTCGCGGAGCTGACGAATCGGATCGACGTTGTTATTAAATTGTCCCGCAAAATAGTTCGTGTTGGTCGGATTATGACTTCCTGTCCAATCGTACCAGCCTGAATCGATAGCATCGGATACGATCAATGGGGATTCAACATAACCCATCGCGCCTTTCGACTTCGATAGCGACTGCGCGGTACCGGCGGAATTGTTGGGTTCCAACCCAAACGTGACATCGCGTGTCAAGGCGAGAGTATAAAAGACCGAGCTAGCCGAACCGGAGTTCAGGACTGGACTTGTAACGCGCACAAAATAGGTTCCCGTTGATGGAATGGTTATCCCGCTAATTGAATTGGCTATGTTCGTTTTTCCCTCCTGCCCAGTGGCGAGTACGGTCGTTCCATTTCGGTCTAGCAGTTCAACAAGTAGCAAGGATGGACTGACGCCTCCGTTGAATTGAACCACATCCAGGCCAACGGTTTCGCCCGCCTTGGCCGTGAACGAGTAATAGTCTCGCGGACTGCCTTGGAAGATTCGAACGTCGTCGATGTACCATCCTTCTTTATCGGATCGATAAAAGTAATGAGCAAACGCAAATCGCAATTGCACGGATTGGCCTTTGTAGGCGCTCAAGTCGTAGATGCCCGACGTCCACTGAGTCGAGCTAGCCAAGGCGATTGAAAGGAACGTCCAATTGGAACCTCCATCGGTCGAGACCGAAACGCTAGGGTAATCGGAGAAGCCATTTGTTTCCAAGTAGGAGTTGAAGTCAAGAAGGAGGGCATTCGGTGTCATGGGAAGCGCAATCGTCGGTGAGACAATAAAACCAGCATTTTGAAACCCGAAATCGAAATCGCCGCTCGCATTGCTTACGTCGTACCAAAAACTATGATTAGCCGAGTGACCAGGATCAGTACCACGTCGGTCGGTGCGATTCCAGCGTCCAGGCGAAAAGAATTCCAAACCATTGTCGTTCATCACCGTAAACCCGTCGTTACCACCCTCGAAGTTCGCGAGAAATGCAACTGAGGTCGGAGCAACATCACCCGCACCGCCTATTCGGCCAGTTACGGCACCTCGCGAAAACTTGGCCAGATCGGTGCTCAATGTTATGAACGATGAATCCAGGTTTTGGGCCGTTGCGGTGGAGTCATTCGTGATACCGGCGAGACGGTTTTCCTCCTCCAGGTTGACGTTGAGAGCAGCAAACAGACTGTACCTGCCCGTGCTGCCTGCTAGGCCAGAGACTCTCATTGTGTAGATTCCTGGAGATGAGATTGGAACCGATTGCAGAATCACGCGACCACCAATCATCGATGCATTGGCAGCACTTATGGATTGATTCGCTTGGTTGAAGAGCTCGATGCGTGGTTGCAAGGTATACGACGTCGGCGTCACTTGAACGGTAATCCTTTGGCCAGCATCTAAATCGAGCGTGAAGTCGTCGGAGTCAACGGTGAAGTCATTGAGGTCGCCGAATCTGGAATTGATAAGCCCATTTTTGGAAAGGTTATAGGCTACCAGTGAACCTAAGGGCGCCCGGCTCAAGATGGGAACAGGATACGGCACCGAGGAAATGTCTATCGAATAGAGTGCCCTAAAAAAGAAATCGGAGTTCTGGTTTCCGAAAATATCTTTGATCGAGCTTCCTTGGAGATAGAAAGTAAGTTCCCCCTCTACAAAATTCGACGAAGTAAAGGTGACGTCCAATGCGGTGTTTCCAAGAACTGGAGTCAATGAACTCGGAATAAATAAAAACCCGGCATCTTCCAAGAGCAACCAATAATCGTCTAACGACGGAAGGCTATCGGGGTCGAAGGGTTCGTTGAAGAGTACTCGAAATGCATAACTCCCTTGCAATGGAAACACCTTGCCAGCAGTTGGCTCAATGGCTACTACCGCAAGAGGCACGCGGTCAAACCGAAAATCGTCTTCGTAACCGTTTGGAATGGTGCCATGGCTATCGATGCGTCGGACGGACGATGGGGTGATATGGATCGTGGCCTTGCCTTGTGCGGTCAAAGGATCATTTACATCATCGAAGGTAAAATTTGCTGTAAGCCCATCGTCCGAAAGAGTTACTCCGGAAGCGGGAATATCGTTCACCAAAAAATCGCTAGCTTGAAGATCAAGCGAGTAATCCGACAATCGCACGGCGGCATTGAAGGTAACCGTGTAGGCCGCGGGTGAATTTCCGTAGACGGTCGTACCTTCACCTGGCTCCGTATGAACAACAAACAAATCCTCGGAAGATAGCTTTTGAAGTGCCCCAAAAAGATTGAGTCTCCCGCCCGAGGCGACCGGAGCATAACCACTTATGGGATCGAGGTCGGGGAGCGGATCGACTCCGGCAAGGATAGCCGTTCGAATGTCTGACATTGAGGCACCCAATTCGGTAGCCCATAAAAGTGCTGCGGCGCCCACAACGTGAGGCGCAGCCGACGATGTCCCGCTAAAAAAATCATGGGACAATCCTGTCCAATTGGGAAGAGTGCTGAAGATGAAATCGCCTGGCGCCATGAGATCGACAGAGGTGGCGCCGAAGTTGGTGAAGTAGGCCGGGAAATCATAATAATCTGTAGCACCAACGGAAATAATATTGTCGTACGGTAACACCGACGGAAAAGAAAAGTCCGAAAAGAGGTCGTTGTCGTTCGATTCATTTCCCGCAGCCACGACTACCAGATGACCGGCATCGTCGGCATAGGACACCGCATCATCAATGAGTTCCGAATAGGGACCTCCCCAACTCGCGTTCGTGATTCTGGCACCGTTATCAACAGAATAGTAGATCGCCGCAGCAAGATCTCCATCCGTCCCGGATCCACTATCATCCAACCCGCTGGCCACCAATATCTGAGTCTTCCAGACCACGCCCGCCATGCCATAACCATCTTGAGCGGTAGCACCAATAATTCCCGCGACAGTAGTACCGTGAAAGAAATTATCGAATGGGTCGTTGTCCCCATGGGCGAAATCCCAACCGATCAAGTCGTCAACGAATCCGTTGGTACCTTCGTCCACGTCGTCCGACCAACCTCCTTCCGAAACTGGCATCAAAATGTCTCCGGCGTCGATGTAGCCTGTGCCATTGATGTCGTTGACGATGCCAGCGTTGGATGCGTCGTTCAAATCCCAAAAGGTGATCAGCCCATCGCTATCCGTGTCCAAAATCGTCAATCCGGTTGGAATCTCGGCTTGGTTAATCCAAATGTTTCGATAGAGATCGGGATGCGTATAGTCGACGCCGCTGTCGTTGATTGCAACGACGACGTTCGTCGATCCTCGATCCGGGCCTGTATGTCCCCAAGCCTCGGGGGCATCGATGTCGGCATCTTCCAACCCAAAGCCATTATTCCGAAGTGCATACTGATTCGGAAATTGCGGATCATCGGGAATAGTCAACGCAGAGTAGTCAGCAAATTCAGGTTGCAGGGACTTCACGCCAACGTCCTGAAGCCCGAATGCAATATCGTCTACAGAAAACTGAACCGGTGCGGTGATTCGCAACCATCCATTCGAACCGACAGTCGTGATCATGAGGCTATCCAAACCACCGTTGAACACACGGGCTGCCGTGTCGGCATTCGGTAGTGCTTGAAAACTGGCAACGTCTTCTAGTTGGACCAACCAACTGCCTGGTACTACCTTTCGATTGTTCCCCTCCCAGTTCATCGTGACTGAGCCTTCGGTCGAGCTGCTAGCCAGAAGAATGTTCTTCGAGCAAGACCCGAACGAACTCGTCGGCGAATCATCGCAAACTTTTTCGGCAATGTTATGAGATTCCGGTTGTCGCAGTGGACCAACCCCAGCGCTAGGCAGACTTACGGCATCGTGTCTCAGGTCACCGCTGTCTGGAGTCACAACATTGCCCGAGATCACCCCGGGAGGAACTGAGATTCTATCGTCGAGCAGCTGAATATCCGAGGACGGTTCAGAATCCCAGGGTGAAGCTGCAAATATGCTGGCACTGGCATCCAACGGGAGCCGACACTCAAGTAACTCGTGAGCCAGTATTCTTCTCGCTTGCTTCCGTGAAGTTCTGTGAATCAGAAATTGCGATCGGCTTCGGTTCATAACAATGCCCCCTATTGTAATGGCAAGTTGTACTGTCACACCTAATTGGGGCGTTCACGGTACAGGTCCATTTGACCCAGCCTAAATCAGCCACAAAGTAGGTGTCGGTTTCAAATCAGAGAAGTAACTTTCTGCTTGTGATAAAACCAATTCAAGGCGCCCAAAATCTAAATCAAGAAAGGGATACCTAGGTTGTATGGTTGAGAAAGCCAAATAAAACCGCCGTGCAAAGTGATAAAAATTCAGAAAAATTTCCCGAAGTGCGGAAACGGTTTTCCAGCAAGCTTTCGAAAAAAGTGCTCATGCAAAAAACGCTGCCAAGTTCAGTCCTCGATCTAGCTCGGTGCTTAGACCGAGATCGCACCCGGTGGTTTCGTGCGAGAGGAGTCAGGTGGTCCGTGAAATACGGCTATCCGAAGATGGCGGCATGCCACTTTATGTGCGAGAGTACGCGCGGTCCAAGAAACTCCAATCACCGTCAGCGAACTCCGTGCACTCTAACCGCATCGCTTCGACGCGGCGTCCCGGTTTTGTTGCTCGCAACTCTGCAAGTGGACAAGGGTGAAGCGGACGATCGCAAAAAGTTACAAGAACTTGCGAACTAAAGATGTGTCGAACCGGTTTCGTTTGATTCTCAGAAGCCATTTTTGAATCGAAAACAGGCGGCATCATAGGAGTGATCGATACAATTTTATAGTCAACAAGAATTCCGGAAGATGCGTGCGTAAAAAACAGATGGGGGTTGTGATTCAGAAGTCGCCCTTCGTCTTCGTCCATTACGGCGTCAAGTGCTGTGGTCAAATGGGTATGTGCAACATTGATGTCGCCAGCGGATGCAGGGAAAAGATTCTTGACCTTGCTCGCCTGCACTGGTGCCTCCATGTCATCCTTCCAAATGTTAGTGTCCGGCCCGATTGCATGGTGGTCGGCAAGGTGATGGAGTGTTTCGCCGGGCACCGGCCCAGTCTTCTTGCCGCCGAATTCATAGTACCAATTGGACATTTGCTTAAGTCCTTTCATTTTGCGAGCGATCAGAAAGCCCAGGCTTGATTATCACGCCTCAGTCTAGCAGATGCGAAGCACTATTCGCAAGTTTATCGGCGCAGCCCAAAATCGGTTTAGAACCTGCCCAGCACATGCACATAGACTGGTGATTCGGTATTTGTCTGGCTGATTGCGGTGACCCAACCGATTCGCTAAGCTGGTGTCCATTGAAAACCCTGCTAGACATACGTCGATAGTGCCCCCCTCTGATTTCAAGCTGCTTTTGCGGACGCTTGAAAAGTGCATTCGGTGACCCGCGACGCTGCGCCTAGTGGATCGATTTACAAACGAACAGGGCGCGCGGAAGCGTGATGTGTGAGCTGTGACGGATTTCGCGAATCATACGTCTACCCGCCCCAATGTCGTGATCATAGGTGCTGGATTTGCAGGCCTGCGAGTGGTTCAGGGACTCGCAAACGTTCCCGTGAATATCGCGATAATCGATCGTCACAACTACCATCTTTTCCAACCATTGCTGTACCAAGTAGCCACGGCCGCACTGTCCCCTGCGGATATCGCGTTTCCGATCCGGCGAATCTTCCGATCGCAAAAAAACGTCGAATGCGTGCTCGGGGATGTTACTCAAATCGATCTGACCCGCCAGTGCCTAACCATTGACGGTTCCCAAGAGATCGATTTCGACTACCTCGTCGTCGCGGCTGGGGCAACGCACTCGTACTTCGGCAAGGAAGAGTGGCTGAGCAATGCACCGGGTCTAAAAACGATCGAAGATGCGCTGTACATTCGCAAGCGTATTTTGCTTGCTTTCGAAGAGGCTGAGAATGAATTGGACTTGGACTCGCAACGCGCCAAATTGACCTTCATCATCGTTGGTGGTGGCCCAACAGGTGTCGAACTAGCAGGCGCACTCCGACAAATTGCAGTACAGGAAATTCAGAAAGATTACCGCCACATCGATACCTCTACTGCCCGCGTCATGCTAGTCGAAGCCAATGATCGAGTATTGAAGTCCTTTCATCCAGATCTAAGCGCTCGTGCTAAGCGAGATCTTGAAAAACTCGGAGTAGAGATCCGACTGAACGGCCGAGTGACGGCTGTTGACGATTCTGGCGTCAAGATTGGCGAAGAGCGCATTGATGCCAACAATGTCTTTTGGGCGGCTGGTGTGTTAGCCTCACCGCTAGGGAAATCGCTCGGCGTTGAAATGGATCGGGCAGGCCGAGTGATCGTAAAGCCTGACCTTTCGGTACCAGGCTATCCAAATGTTTTTGTCGCTGGCGACCTTGCGAGCGCTACCAACCCTGAAAACAATCAACCCGTTCCTGGTGTCGCTCCGGCAGCCATGCAGATGGGCGCTCATGTGGCTAAGGTCATTAGGCAGGAAATCCTCGGCAAGCAACCAACCGAAGCACGGGCCCCATTCAAATATCGGGATAAAGGCTCCATGGCCACTATCGGT
>JANLUJ010000213.1:0-1642 GCA_031363425.1 Pirellula sp. | reverse complement strand
TGCAATTCCAAAAGCGATTCGGCAAATCGGTACTCGTGGGCAAAAAGATTCACCAACTCAAACACGCCGTAACAAGGTACCACATCACGCTAAATAGCTACGAGGCGCAACTTGATTCGTCGTTGCAGAGCAAGTGGAAGTCTGGGGTCGAACGAGCATGGGCGAATCCGACTAAGCAATCCGATCTCGCGCTGAATTCATCCGGCAAGCGACTCTGGTCGTGGCTCGCCAAGGATCATGACGAGTTCTAATCGCGATACTGGAATCGGATAAACTCCAATTCGCTCTGACCGCTAGGTCCACAATTGCGGCGCCTTCCCTTGATGTTTTTCCGGCCTACAACCAGTGGCACATAGCAATCGACAACTCCGAACGAAGGTAAATGTATGACGCTAATCGAAAACACGCTTTCAATTTTGTCCTCAATTGAATTCTGGAAAATTGCTGCTCCGGCAAGCTTCGGCATATTTGCTTGGCTGTTCAATGAAAGAAGCAAACGTGAGTGGGAGCGCTGGCAACTCAAAAAGTCCGCATGCCTAAACGCATTGAACATTGCAAACGCTGTAATAAGCAACTTCGGGTATGAGAACGTGAAGAGCGGAGACATCAAAGCGCAATACGCGACCATTGAAACTGTCCGGGCCTGCCACAATGATCTCGCTATAATTTGCGATTCACCGGACGTGCTCAATCAGCTAAAACACATAATGTTTGGTAAAGGAACTCCAGCAGAAATCGTCTCCCTACGAGCTGCCGTTCGGAAGGAACTTGGGATGGGTAAGCAGATTGATTTAGACACGGACAAGGCCTTCATTGGAAAGATTAACTGTGAAGAACCAAAAACTGAACTCTCCGTGGGTACACAAATTACGGTTTGAAACATCCTAACAATGAATTCGAAGCCGATTTACAATCGCTGAACTTTCTTGTCGTCTGGTGTCGCAGGTTGTCACCGCTCTGGATGCGGTTCTTGATCTCGCCGAAGATTTCGCCGATCTTGTATTCGATGGTGTTCGGGCCGGTGTTTGTCAACAATGTACGTGTACGTTTTGCCATTGAGAGCCGCTTCGCTTGCCTTGCCTAAGTTTCGATTAGCGTCGTTTGGCAATTGTGCGACAGTTTTGTCGTTGTGGGGTGGTCCACACAAACCACAAACACGCTTGCGACTAACCATCACAAGCGGCGTTGCCATTGCTGACATTTCATTAGCACTAATGAAACAAAAAACCCCTGCGATTTGCAGGGTTCTGATGGTGTCTGGGGGGGTAGTGATGACCCCGAAAATAGGCCCAGTAGGGCTCGAACCTACGACCTACGGATTAGAAATCCGTTGCTCTGTCCAACTGAGCTATGAGCCCGAATCATTCTTGTCGACAACATGTGTATCTTAGCCGTTGCCAACGCGGTCGAGAATACCTCACGACTGCAATGTTGGAATAGAAAGCAAACAATTCATCGCTTGTCACGGCAGATCATGTCGCCTTGAAGTACCCGACGAGGTTTCATTTCCTACTGGCAGTTCTATAACCACTCGGAATCCGATATTCGGTTTCCATTGGTCATATTCCTCTGACTCCAGATCGTCGACCCTCCCCTCAACAAATATCCAGGGTTCAAGATTCCAGTAACAGTGTCCTCGCAA
>JANLUJ010000210.1:0-9406 GCA_031363425.1 Pirellula sp. | reverse complement strand
GCCAAACGACATAAATTCCAACTCCTTGTGTGAGGAGACCAAAAATTTTGGTTCCGACGAATTGCGGGACAAACATCAAAGCCGAAAAGAAGGACGGCTCTAAGGTCGCGGTTTATTAAGGTGGGACGAGTTAAACCTGGGGGAACTCTAGACTTAAGGATAGCTAGGCTCACCGCATTCGTCAATAACGGCGGAGATCTCGCTCGAAACCTGCCACACGTAGGTCAGCCTGTCCTCAGGCTGACGCCAAGCTATCGCCCCATTTCGCAAGTCATTGCGAAATTCGAAATTCCTTGTTCGGTGTTCCATTTTAAAAGAGCCCGAGGTACGTGCGATTGTCTCCCCCAAACCGAATTCCATCGCCCGTGAATAAACGATCAATTCTTTCAACATGGGCCCGCAAAAACGCAACTCATGTTAAAAATAGCCAGGCGCATTTCGTCTAGCAAAATTCCATCATTCTAACTCAATGCATTGCGACATCCTATGTTTCCATTGCGATCCATTTCTTTAGTCATAAGCCTGTCATGCGTTCTTCTCTGGATTGGGGATATTGCTTTAGCTCAGGAAGCGACCAACTTGAAGAGTCCTGTGCAGTTGCCTGGTTTACAAAGCAATGGTCAAACACTGCTTCCGAATGGATGGTCATTGCGCCCTGCTGGGGAACAGGTCGATCTCGGCGACTTCCCAAGCCACATGGAGTTATCGCCGGATGGAAAGTTTGCCGCGATACTGCATGCCGGATGGGGAACGCATGAAGTTCGAATCATCTCACTTGAAAACAAGAAAGTGACCTCCAGCGTGGTTGTCGACCAAACGTTTCAGGGAATTCGGTTTAACGAAGATGGCAGCAAACTATTCGTCAGTGGCGCAGAGGACGAGTGTGTGTACGTCTACGGACATCATGCTGGATACTTGATATTAGACCGAAAGCTTCAGATCGTTGACCCGAAAGAAAAATTTGTCGTCTCGGCGTTAGCGGGATTTGATAGCGGCAAAAAACTGCTTGTCTGCGGAATGATGGCTAGTCAATTGCTTGCAGTCGATGTTGCCACATCAAACAAGTTGGCCAAATTGGAGTTTCCAGCCGGTAGTTTTCCGTTCGAAGTTGTCGTTGCACCGAACAAAAAGCGTGCAATGGTCAGCCTATGGGGCAAGTCTTCGGTTGCTGTTGTCGATCTAGATTCGATGGCCGTGGCTGGTGAGTGGCCCGTCCGCAGCCACCCCACCGAGATGGTCTTTATCGACGATGGCAAACACTTGCTAGTAGGATGCGCAGATGACAACTCAGTCGTGTTGCTAGAGACAGAAACCGGAACCTCAAAGGAAATTATCCATACTTCGCTTTTCGCTACTAAGAAAAACGGGAGTACCCCAAACAGCCTTTCTGTATCACCGGATCAAAACGTTTTGATTGTCGCCAACGCTGACAACAATAATATTGCGATGTTCGACATTCGCGAACGAGGCAAATCGAAGTCACTCGGATTCATTCCTGTTGGCTGGTATCCGACAAGTGTCCGATTTTCAGCGGATGGGCAAAGGATTTTTGTCACCAACGGAAAGGGACTCGCGTCCAGGGACAATGCAAAGGGCCCGAATCCGCTTCGCGAACCAGCTGCATCAGTCAGGGAATACATCGGCGGTCTGTTCAAAGGGACACTAAGTATTATTCCGTCGCCAGATCCAGCGCAAATGGTAAAGTGGACGAAGGATGCGTATGCTGTTTCACCCTTGCGACAAGATGAACAACCCAATCTGCAGGAGCTTGCTAAAGACTCTGCTATTCCCGCCCGTGTCGGTGAATCGTCTCCGATCAAGCACTGTTTTTACATCATCAAAGAGAACCGAACCTACGACCAGGTCTTTGGTGATATGAAGCAAGGGAATGGAGACCCAAACCTATGCATCTTCCCTGAATCAGTCACTCCGAATCATCATGCTCTGGCCAAGGAGTTTGTGCTGCTCGACAATTTTTATGTCGAGAGCGAGGTAAGCGCAGACGGTCATGAATGGTCGATGGCCGCTTATTCGACCGATTTTGTCGAACGTGTATGGCCGCTCAACTACCGAGGAGGAAAGGACAAAATTGGATACACGTCAGAGGGGGGCTTTGAGATTGCGTTTCCATCAAGCGGATATATTTGGGACAAGTGCAAGAAGTCCAACGTGAGCTTCTACAGCTTTGGCGAGTTCATTCAGAATGGAGTCAAAGGCATGCCGGGTAAAGCCAGGGTCGCGGCCTTGGAGGGACACTTCGATCCATTTTATCGGGGTTATGATCTGGAATATCGGGACACGGACCGAGCGAAACGATTTGCCGAAAAGCTGCTCGAATTCGAACGCGATGGAAACTTGCCACAGTTCATCGTCCTTCGACTTCCGAATGACCATACTACAGGGACAAAAGTCGGCAAATTGACCCCAACAGCCATGGTCGCAGACAATGATTTGGCTTTAGGGCAAGTCGTTGAAACAATTTCAAAGAGCAAGTACTGGGATAAGTCAGCGATCTTCGTAGTCGAAGACGATGCGCAAAACGGTTCGGATCACGTCGACGCTCACCGCACGGTGGCGTTCGCAATAAGCCCTTACATTCGAAAAGGGATCGTGGATTCGACCCTCTATTCGACCTCCAGCATGTTGCGATCGATGGAGTTGATTTTGGGGATGGAACCGATGACGCAATTCGATGCCGCGGCCAATCCAATGTATGCAAGTTTTGGCAAAACCGCCGACTCAAAACCATTTAGACATGTGCCGGCTACAGCGGATCTAAATGCAATCAACACCGCGCTCGCCTGGGGGGCGGCGGAGTCAGAAACTTTGAACTTCGCGAAAGAGGACGCGGCCGATGATTTATTGTTAGGGGACATAGTCTGGCGAAGCGTTCGCGGAGCAAGTTCGCCGATGCCGCCACCCGTTCGAGCTGCCTTTGTTTTTGCAAACAATTTCGATGAAGATGAAGACGAAGATAAAGATAAAAAGGACGATGAAGAGCCAATGGAAAAAGTCGATAAGGAAGAACAAGAGCCGAAGTAAGTTTGAAAGCGGCAAGTTCGGCTAGCGCCTCAGGCTGAGCTGTTAAAAGTTTGGCATTGTTGCAATTCACTGCTTGCGCAACCTTTCATCCTGAAGGGATATCAGACAGTAGCCGGGGATCGTCGCGAAGCGGTGCACCCCCGGGGGACGAAAGGACACGCGATTGACCCTGGAGGGCAACGCTGTGAAGCATTTTTTCCTGTGTTTTCGCTACCGCTGGCTTTACGCCAGCGGGGCGATAATTGGCAGCTACAATCAGCACATGAGTGCTGGGCTCTCCTCCGGTTTCATACCGGAGGAAGTAGCGTTTCACCCGGCCAAACGTTGCTTCCAGGGTAAACTCAATGGAGAGCTCGAACCGAATAACCGCGACTGTAGCTGCCAATTGTTGCCTCCGTCGGGGCGAGCCCGTACGGAAGGCTTATATCCAATAGGGTGCCATTTCATTGACAAAAATGCTTCACAGCGTTGCCTGAAGGGGTCACAGATTCTTCGATCCCTTCAGGATCGGAACGCACTCACGAATCTTTTTCCGGTGGTGTCGCTCTGCTCCACCCCCGGCTACTGTCTTCAATCCCTATCGGGATAGAAGCGGAAGAATTATCGAGTGAAATGGATACGCAAAACATCATGTCAACCCCGAACTTTTAACACTCCAGCCTCAGATTCAACCGGTAGGATTTAGCCTGCCCCTAGCCTTACCTTCTTGGAGGCATCGGGCAGGCGGTATAATTCCTCAAACTGGAGTTCTTTCCTGACGAAAATTCTGATTCGGTTTGCTGAACCGTTGACAAAAACGGGGCGTAATCGATATTATCATCAAAAGCAATTCAATTGCATTTGCCGTTGCAAGGCATTTCCCGCATGCCTGGAACATCGGAGCCAATCCCTCATCTTTCGGTGCAGAGCATGACTACAACCAAGCGAAGTTTCCCACGCGATTCAACTGGTTTTACGCTGGTAGAGCTCTTGGTCGTGATCGCAATTATTGGAATTTTGGTTGGTTTGCTGTTGCCGGCCGTACAGGCAGCCCGCGAAGCCGCTAGGCGTGTCCAATGCATGAATAATGTGCGTCAAATCGGGCTGGCGTTAACCAACTACGAATCTGCGCACCGACGCTTTCCAAGCGGATGGGTCGATTGGAAGCAAACTACGAAACCCGGTTGGGGTGTAAGCCAGTCGTTGCTCCCGTTCATGGAGCAAACCAATATTTCAAACCGATTGGATACCAATTTCCCAATCGATGCCTCGGTGAATGCACCGTTCCTTCAGACCATTGTCCCAACTTTTATTTGCCCATCCGATCCAGGCGAATCGGTTTTTGAATTGGGGGCTGACACCGGCATAGATGAGGATGGCGGACACAACATTGACCTCGGGCCAAAACTTTTTCGAATCTCCAAATCGAACTACGTTGGTGTTTTCGGGACTTTGGAGATCGACGATTTCCCCTACAAAGGTGACGGCGTTTTCTTTGGCAACTCGTTCATTCGAATGAGGGACATGGTAGATGGCGTCAGCAACACGATCATTTTTGGCGAAAGGGGCAGTCGATTGGGAGGCTCACTTTGGCATGGATACATCTCGAGTGCCGCAGGTGCTACTGCCAGGTTTTTGGGGACAACAGACCACGTACCGAATAGCCCCGTTGGTCACTTCGATGACTTTTCCAGCTATCATACGGGCGGAACCCACTTTGTCTTTGGAGATTGTTCGACCAAATACATTTCAAATAGCATCGACCTGCAGGTCTACCAAGCACTTGCGACTCGGGCAGGTGGAGAAGTTCCTAAATCATATGATTAGCGTTTGAAAACGGGGACCAAATGAAATTCGCGATTTGCAACGAGACGTTTGGCGATTGGCCGGTCGAAAAAGGATTTGAAGCAGCGAGGAAGTTTGGTTACACCGGAATCGAAGTTGCCCCATTTACCTTGGGCAAAAGTGTCTACGACATCACCGATGCGCAGCGTATCGAATATCGTCAAGCCGCGACCGAAAATGGGCTCGAGATCGTTGGTTTGCACTGGCTATTGGCCAAGACGACCGGCTACCATTTGACTACCGACGACTTGAGCACACGGTCTAAGACGAGCGATTATCTTTGTGCGCTTACCCAGTTGTGTAGCGAACTGGGTGGCAAGCTCATGGTCTTAGGTTCTCCATTGCAACGTAATTTCCCGCCTTCGATAAACCACGAAGAAGCTATGGCCAATGCGGCCGATTTGTTGGCAATGGTGGTTCCCAGCTTGGAGCGTTACGGAATCCAAATTGCAATTGAACCGCTTGGACCTGCAGAAGGAAATTTTTTAAATCACGCCTGCGAAGCCAGGGAGTTAATCAAAATGATCGGCAGCCCACAGGTCCAACTGCATCTTGATGTCAAAGCCATGAGCAGCGAGGGCGAAGCGATCGATGCCATCATCCGCAAGCATTCGGACATCATGATCCACTTCCATGCCAATGACCCGAATCTTCTTGGTCCAGGAATGGGGGACGTCGATCAAACCCCCATTTTTTCGGCGCTCAAGGAAATCGAATACGCGGGTTGGGTCAGTGTCGAGGTGTTTGACTACTCGCCAGGGGTCGAAGCAATTCTTAGCCAAAGCATGTCAAATATGCTGGCTGCGATTGGCTAGTGTAGCTCGGCACTCCGTGCCGAAAAAAACGGTACGGAGTGCCGTTCTACACTCGATGCACCGCGGAGACATTGAAGCCCTACTGGTCGAAAATCCAATTGCTAACGCAACCCTGATCCGCTTGCGTGGTCACCGCTGCGAAGTCAGCAAGATAGCCTCTTCGATGCTTTATTTTATCCGACCACGGAATGCGTTTGCTGAAGTCGACGTCCGCATGGACCGTTCCTTTCTCTAAATCAAAAGCAATGGAGTCTCCATCTTGGATCATTCCTATAGGCCCGCCCAAGGCCGCTTCTGGTGAGCAGTGAACGCCGATCGCCCCGCTCGACACACCTGAAACTCGGGTGTCAGAAATCAGAGCGACTTTTCCCTTGAGCTCGGGCATGGATAGAGCTGCTGTTGCCACGTGAACTTCTGGCATACCGGCAGCAACGGGACCAAGTCCCCTTAGGACAACCACATGTCCTGGCCGAATTTTATTTTCAACGGCTGCTTCTGAAACAGCTTTACCCGAGTCAAAGCAAATTGCAGTACCCTGAAAACGAGGCGAATCCAGGATTGAGATTTTGAAGACAATACCCTGTGGAGCGATGTTTCCAAAGCAAACTTGAATGTCCGCATATTCCTTCCATGGTTTCCCAAGGGGCGCGATAAGCTCATTGATTGCAGGAACTTCCGGCGCGGTTTGCAGATTGGTCTCTAACGTTTCTCCTGTGACCGTCATGCAATTTCCGTCCAGCAAGCCTCCTTGTAACAAATGGCGAAGCAACATGTTCGTTCCTCCGAGGCGATGCAGATCGACCATGGTCCCTGTCCCTCTCGGTGCGAAATTGCAATAGACCGGAGTTCTACGGCAGATCACTTGGATGTCGCGCAATCCAAACTCAATATGCGCCTCGCGGGCCAACGCCAGTAAATGAAGAACTCCGTTCGTCGATCCACCGATCGCAGCAATTGCCGACATTGCATTGCAAAACGCTTGCCTCGTTAGGATGTCTCGCGGCCGCACATTCATCTCAAGCAATCGACGAACCGCTTTGCCTACGCGTCGGCATTCCAAGTTTTTTCCTTCGTCAATGGCAGGCATCGAAGAAGTATTGGGAAGGCTCAAACCAATCGCTTCCATTGCGATTCCCCATGTGTTGAACGAAGCAGCAATGCCGCAGCCACCTGGGCCAGGACACGCTGTACGCAGAATGGCTTCTGCGCCTTCCGATGGCATTTGTCCGGCCCGTAGTCGAGCTTGCGCATCGTATACGTCGAAGATCGTGGTGGGCATCCCCTGATGACAACCAGGCATGATCGATCCGCCATTGACAATCAGTCCAGGAAAATTTGTCCTGGCCAGCGCCATTGCAAATCCTGGCCCATTCTTGTCACAATGATGCAAGCCGACCAAGGCATCATAACGATGTGCTTCGCAGATCATCTCTGTCCCGTTCGCGATCAGGTTACGCGAAACCAGTGATGCGCCTCCATCCGGACCGCCTTGGACAAGGTTGTCACTGACTGGCGAAACCCCAAACGGAAATCCAATCAAGCCTGCTTCGACGCAACCCGCTTGAATGCTTTGCGCCAATCGATAGCTGTGAACATTGCATAGATTTCCCTCCAGCAGGGGCGTGCCAATTCCAACCTGTGGTTTTCCAAAGTCTTCTTCGGTAAAGCCGAGCCCCCAGAAGAACGCGTTAACACCCCGTTGCCAACCCTGGGTAAGTTGGCGAGAGTTCCAATTTAGATCCGAAGTCATTTCGAAAACTCATGAATTCGTTTAGTGGTTCGACGCCTCAAAGTGATCATTCGAATGGCCTCACGATTAGGAACTTGCTCAGCTTGATACAAGCAAAATTCAATGGTGGTCCTGCTCCGGTTCCGCCCAAGCTCGGGAATTACCTGACTCATCGATTTCAACGTGGATCACGTTGGCTCGGCAACAGACGGGGCAGTCTTCTAAGTACCGTTGACTGCTCCCTTCGGAGAGATCCAACGGTATGATTATTTCTTCGCCACATGCGTCGCAAATGTAGCTCGCTTCTTCCTGCATGCTTTCGTTTCGATCTTCGGATGTGTTGTTACGAAACTCGGAATCCGATTCCAGCAGAGGAAGTAGATTACCGAAAGCCAGTTGCTGGCAAGTCCACAAAAGAACCGACAAACTGGAGTCGTCCGCGAGCCGATGATCGCTGCCCACTTCGATCAACAACTCCGATGGCAATCCGCTTATCGATATCAGTTCTTCGCTATCTTCAAATGGAATGACATCGTCCCAGCGACTGTGAAGGACCGCGGAGTTTGACTTGAGCCTATTGGCCACACCCCATTTTTTCCAAGCAGGGCAAAGGAGTACCAAAGGTATATCGCCTGACTGAATGTTTAAAGCCACCGCGCCACCGCGTGATGAACCAACCACACAATCGGGGCAGTGCAAATCGAAGGCTGCTTGTGCAGTCTGCATCGCGAGATCGAAGTTGTCGTCATCGAGCTGCGGATTAACGACTTGGCACCCATGTTCCTGAAGGTAGCTTGGCTTTACCCCACCAGGAACGGAATGCCAACCGTGGAGGAATAGAATTTTCATTTTAATTGGATGGCTCTCCATTCAAACACCTTGCTGAATTCAAGACCCAGCTTTTTGTATTCCGATACAGCATGGTAAACATCTTGGCATTCGAAAACAATCTTGGCTGCCGAGTTGGACGCATCGCCTTGGAAAGGCGAAGTTACAAAACCAGCTACACCGTTCGATCGCGATCGAACTGGGCGAGCAATGCCGGCAACAGGAAGAGATCGCAAAGCAAAGCTGTAAAAAGCGTAATGATCCCCAGCGATGCAAAGATGCGATGGTCGCGAGTTTCGCTAATCAAAACGGAACTGAAACCTGCCACGAGTACGATCGTAGTCATGATCATGCCTGTCCCAACTCCTTGGAAGGCCTCTTCGATTGCCTTGCGGCGGTCGGTATGAACCAACTGCTCTTCGCGGTATCGGGACAAAAAGTGTATCGTATCGTCCACCGCAATGCCAAGACAAATGGTGAAAGCGCAAACGCTCACGACCTCCAGCGGTTGGCCAGTAATGACCATCCAAGTCGCAGCTGCGGCCAATGGCAATAGGTTCGGAACTACCGAGATCAATCCTATGCGCACGGAACGATATGCGATTCCTAGCACCACGAAAATGACGATCGACGCGGTCCCCAAACTAGTGGACAAGTCGGTGACAATTTGAAACAAATTCTTCCATCGCGAAACCGCATCTCCAGTGATGGTGAAAAGAAATTCAGGGCGCTCTTGGTGAATAAGCTCCATTGACGACTCCAAGCGTTCAAAGACCTTACGATACGCTGCGCTCCCTAGGTCTTGTGCGCGAAACGTTATCGTGGCATTGTGTTGATCCGGATCATATAGAGCTAGTTTCAGTGGTGGCGGTAGTAGCTCAATCAAGGATACTTTGGAACTAGCGGAACCTTCGCCTGGCAATGCATCGAGCACTTTGCAGATCGAAAGAGGATGCCCGATGAGCGGTTCCTTGCTCAGCAGTTCATCCACTTCGGAAATCACCGCAACGATTTGTTCGGGGCTCTTGATTTGGTCGGGCCATCTCAGATTGATTCGGCAGACATCGAGTCCGCCCATGGTTTTGTCCAAGTGGGCTAGTGCCATTTGCGCAGGGCTGCCACTCGGTAGACTGCTGCTTTTGCGATCATCTGGCTGTAGGCTCAAAGT
>JANLUJ010000315.1:0-6164 GCA_031363425.1 Pirellula sp. | reverse complement strand
CGAATCCTGACCGAACACTACACAACGGCTAAGTCGAAATCCGAACTCGCGGCCATTCGCATGGAGATTGATCAAGCCCTTCTAACGACGACGGACGTTGCGAAGCGTTTGCGATTGATTGAGACTTGCTACTCGATCGGTGCAGCGGACGAAGCATGGCTAGCCTCACACCTATCGGCATCCGACGAACACGAACGGGTCACCGCGTTGCGTTTACTTGTTGATCGCTTGACACCTGACGGGAGTTCGATATCCAGTGGCCTGAAGGAACGGCTCATCCAACTATCTCGCAGCGACCGCTCCGGCTTGGTCCACCTCTATTTGGCTTCGGCACTGCAGCGATTGGCCAGCGCAGATCGATGGACAATCGCGATGGAGTTAGCCACGAAATCCGAACTTCGCGAGGATCGCATGTTTCCGTCGATGCTGTGGTATGGAGTTGAATCGGCCGTACCGCAAGATACAGTACAGGCAATTTCACTCGCGAAAGCTTCTGCTATACCCAGGCTGACGGAAAACATTGCACGCCGATTGACGCTTGAGATCGATTCGCGGCCTGAGGTTGTGGCCCAGTTATTGGCCGCAGCGGAGCATCCCAGTTTTCTATTCCCCGAACAAGTGGTTACTGGGATGGCCAAGGCGCTCAATGGTTGGCAAAAAGCATCGGCACCTGCAAACTGGACTTCGTTTGCCAAACAATTCGAGAAAAGTGAATCCAAGGAATTGATAGGTAATATGCAGGCTTTGCGTCTAGTCTTTGGAGACGGACGAGCAGTCGAGGAGCTGACAAAACTCGTCGACGATACCAATGCCGACGCCGAGGCTCGTCGCCAAGCACTGCGGTCGCTTTTGAAAAGTAAGCCACCCGAGTATGCGCCAACGCTGGTGAAACTGTTGGGTGATCGAGCGATGGTCCGCGAAGCGATTCGAGGCCTTTCACAATACGAACACGTTGATGCGCCAAAGCAAATTTTGAATCGAGCAAAAAGTTTTGGTCCCGCCGAGCGGATCGAGATGATCAATACGCTTGCGTCAAGGCCATCGAATGCCAAGGCACTTTTGGCCGCGATTCGCGACAAGACTATTGCACCGAGCGAAGTCTCTGCTTTTCATGCTCGCCAAATCCGGTCCTTTGACGACGAAGCGATGAACCTGGAACTGGCAGAAACCTGGGGCGAAGTTCGCGTCACAGCCGAGGACAAAAAGAAGCTGATGGAACAAATTCGAACCGAATTGCACAGCGATGCGATCGCCAGAAGCGACCTGCAGGCTGGCAGAGCCATCTTTCAGAAATCGTGCGCCACGTGCCATGTGTTGTACGGCGTCGGGGTCAAAATCGGTCCAGACCTAACGGGCTCGAATCGCAAGAACTTGGACTATCTTTTGGAAAACATCGTTGATCCGAGCGCGAGCGTCGGCGCGGATTTCAGAACCATGATCGTCTTGTTGCAAGATGGACGCGTCATCAACGGAGTCACGATTGCAACGACGGATCGAACGCTTACTCTGCAAACGGCAACGGAACCCGTGACCTTGGATCGCGGTGAAATCGAATCGATCAAGCAGTCCAAGACATCGCTGATGCCCGACGGTTTACTTCAGAATCAATCGGCCGAACAGATTCGAAACTTGATCGGCTACCTGATGTCGACAGACCAGGTTACTCTGCCAGAATAGCTGATGCTCTGACCTTGGTAGCGTCAGCCACGTGGAGGACGCTGCCAGCGTCCTTTGTCCGTTCGCAAGATCGCCAAACCGATACAATCCGACTTGTCGACCGTCAGGGTCGGCAATGTTTTCTCAATTGGAACTCTCGTACCTGCATTTCGCGCTTTAAGCAGTATTTTTCTAAAGCACTTTAGAAAAACATCGCACGGCCAGTCTTTGCCACCAACGAGTTCGTCCATGAACAATACGCTCGCTCATCGCCTTACGGTTTTGTTGTTTGCAACGACGATCTTCGTATCCGCGTTTCTGCTATTCCAAGTTCAACCGATCATGGGCAAATTCATATTGCCTTGGTACGGTGGAAGCCCAGGCGTTTGGACAACATGCATGCTTGTCTTCCAGGTGCTCCTGTTTGGCGGATATGCTTATGCGCATGTCTTGAATCGTATTTTGGTTTTGCGTGCGCAAATTGCATTGCATTGCGGATTGTTATTATTGGCAATGTTGACGTTACCAATTACTCCATCGAGCGATTGGAAACCCGCAGGAACGGAGTCACCAACATGGATGATAATGCTTCTGCTATGCTGCAAAGTCGGAGCTCCCTATTTCCTATTGTCCTCAACCGGACCACTACTACAGTCTTGGCTAGGCCAGTCCAAAATCATAGAGCAACCGTACAGGCTCTACTCATTGTCCAACGTCGGATCAATGCTCGCACTGCTCTCCTTTCCTTTCTTGATAGAACCAGCATTTTCGTCGTCGATGCAATCCAGTATTTGGTCCATCGCGTTTGGGATTTTTGCAATTGCCTGCAGTCTGTCAGGATGCGCTTTATTCCGTACTCGCACGGCAACACTCAGCGAAGCAAAAGCGCAATTTCGAGTCGAGTGCCCTGCGATCTCTTGGCCGGTTGCAGGTGCTTGGTTCGCGCTTTCCATGCTCCCTTCGGTGATGCTGTTGGCGACAACAAACCAAGTTTGTTTAGACACGGGCGTTATTCCCTTTCTCTGGGTCATCCCGTTGGCGATCTATCTATTGAGTTTCATTCTGACCTTCGATAGCGACCGTTGGTATAGCCGCCGGCCATCGATCATGCTTGCCGCGATTTCGTTCTTGGCTCTTTTTCTGCTCAAATTGGTTGGCTATCCAACTCCACTGTCTGTAGAGCTTTTACTGTATTTTGGAGGACTGTTCTTTTCATGCATGGTTTGTCACGGAGAACTTGTTCGTCTCAAGCCGCATCCACGCAAGCTTACATCGTTCTACATGACGCTGTCCGCGGGAGGTGCATGCGGAGGCGTTTTCGTCGGTTTACTTGCGCCCTGGCTCTTCAACGGATACTTTGAATGGCAACTTGGGCTCTTTGGTTGCGTGCTAGTTTTCTTGGAAACGTACCTGCAGAGCACCCCTTTTTGGAAGAGCCGTGTTCCAGTTTGGAGCAAGTTTGCGATGGCCATTGCACTACCCATTCTTGCGGTAGTTTGGCTCAGCGTATGGACCAAGTTTTCAAACAAACAAATAGCGGCGAAACGGAACTTCTATGGTGTGTTGAGTGTTGCCGACAGTCATGATGTTAAATCCGGCGAGCCTACTCGCGATCTCGTGCACGGTAGGATTGTTCACGGCTCACAGTTTCAAATGGCAGCAGCCACCAAACGTCCAACAACTTACTACACAGAAGGATCGGGAGTTGGACTAGCGTTGCTAAACCATGAAGCGGATCGTCCACGTCACATCGGTGTGGTAGGGCTAGGAGCTGGCACGCTTGCAACGTACGGCAAATCGGGTGATCGGTTTCGATTCTATGAGATCAACGAGAACGTGATCGCGATGGCGAACCGCTATTTTACCTTTCTCAAAGATACGGCTGCATCCGTTGAAACCGTTCTAGGTGATGCACGCTTAACCTTAGAGCGAGAGCCTTCTCAAGCGTTTGACGTGCTAGTCCTAGATGCATTCAGTGGGGACGCCATCCCTGTGCACTTATTAACCCGCGAAGCCATGGAGATTTATTGCAGGCATCTGAGCGAGGACGGGGTCTTAGCAATCCATATTTCGAATCTGTATTTTGATTTGAAATCCATCGTTACCGGCTTGGCTCTCAATGCGTCCTTTGAGGCAACAATTGTGTCCGACGATGAAGCGGGTTGTCCGGGAGCGTTGAAATCGTGCTGGGTGCTGATGTCGGCAAAGAAAGAAATTCTTCGCAATGCTGCAGGCGCAGTTCTTCCCGTCGTCCCAAGAGGCAGACCAGTGCTATGGACAGATGATAGGAGCAACCTGTTTGAAGCATTGAAGTAAATGTGTAGATCGGCGGTCTTTATGGCGTTGCTGGATCAGTTCATCGATTCGGGTGAACTGGGTGAGCTAGACGGGGTCGAAACCGAAATAAAGTGTCGTTTCCGAGGAACGATTCGGCCTTCGATTTATTCCTGATCGATTTTCTTCGGCGGCTCCTGATAATTTTGCGGAAAAACCAAAACTTCAACAGTGCATCTCGATACAATGTGGCTCTACTCTAGCCCGGGACGAGCACAAATGATCATTGGTCACAGTTTCTATCCATCAAAAAACAAACTTCGCAAGAGTCGCAGAATATCGGACTCTAGCGAATCTCAACAATGTGTGTTCCGCAGAAAGCTGCGTCGGAATTTGCGTATCGAATTGCTCGAGGCGAGAACGCTTTTGGCGGTCGATACCGACATTCTAAATTCGTATTCGTCGCTCGCGCATGAACAGAGCTGGGATTTCGATGTGCGAAGCGATTTTGGTACTGCGCAGATACAGAACGATTTAAGCGCTCATCAGCGGGCTGCAGCTCACGAATTGCAATTGTCGATACCTGGCATTTCTTTCCACGTTGACTCGCTTCTTGGCGTGCCATCGACGGTAATGAATGGGTCAGGTTTCTTAACAGCAGAGTCGGTGGATCCGCCTGAGGTGATCGCCAAGTCATTCTTGCGAGACAACCAAGCGTTCTTTGGACTCGATTCGTCGGACACAAGCGAAATCCATGTGAGCGCTCAAAGTAACAGTTCACTTTCGAATCTCAATCACGTATATCTGCAACAAACTTTTGAGGGAATCGATGTATACAGTGGGGTCGCGAACGTCAGCCTGAACGCGGCAGGGCAAGTTCTCTTGGTTGGAAACAGATTTGCGCCAAACGTGGCCGGTTCGTTGAATGTTTCCAGGCCCAAGATTACTTCCGAACAGGCTGTCGTGTCTGCAGCGCGGAGCCTCAACTTAGACGTCAGGGAGCCCCTCAGCGCTTATCAGCGGTCTGGAACCGCCGCGCAGTTGACGGTTTTTAACGATGGCGGTATTTCGCGTGATCCCATTCCGGCCAAACTGGTGATCGTGCCGATGAAACGCGGTGAGTCGCGTTTGGCGTGGAATACCGTGATCAACATGCGAAGCGGACCGGATTGGTTTGAAATGAATGTCGACGCCGTCACGGGTGAAGTGCTTGGCCGATTCAACTGGACTGCCTACGATAGTTACCGGGTCTTTCCACAGCCATTGGAGAGTCCGCAAGACGGCGTGGGATTGCCAGGGAGTCACTCGGTAGTCATCAATCCTGCCAATTCAATAGCTTCGCCGTTTTCTTGGCACGACACCAACGGCGTTCCGGGCGCAGAGTTTTTCGACACTCGCGGCAACAACGTCTTCGCTCAGGAGGATCGAGACGGCAACAATACTGGAGGTGCACGACCGGCAAGCGCGACCAACGACTACGACTTCGCCTTCGCTCCGACTCAAACGCCGTTGGTGAACGTCAATGAGGCCACGGTCAATCTGTTTTATTGGAACAATATCGTTCACGACGTCATGGCATTAAACGGCTTCAACGCGGCTGCAGGGAATTTTCAATTTAATAATTACGGCAGTAGTGGCTTAGGCGGAGACCCAGTACAAGCCGATGCCCAGGATGCAGCCCTTAACGGTGCGGTGAGCAATGCAAATTTCGGTACGCCACCCGATGGCTCATCACCTCGAATGCAGATGTTTGAGTTTAATTTCACGACGCCTCGACGCGACAGCGACAATGACGCTGGAATTATGGTCCACGAGTACGGACATGGAATCTCGAATCGGCTCGTGGGTGGTCCGGCAAACGTGTCGGCATTGCAGGGTATTCAGAGCGCTGGGATGGGGGAAGGCTGGAGTGATTGGTACTCGCTAGTGTTTACAGCCAAAGCGACCGATGTCTCGGCAGATTCCAATCCCTCAGGAACTTATGTTCTTGGACAGCCTTCAACCGGTAGCGGCATCCGAAGATTCCCATACTCAACGAACCAAGCGGTGAATCCATTGACGTATGATGACATTGATGCTGGGCAAGCGGATGTGCCATGCCCTAACGGCTGCTCTGAATCTCACAACGCCGGCGAAATCTGGACATCAGCCTTGTGGGATCTCTATTGGATTTTGGTGAATCGCGACGGATTTAACGCGGATCTGTACACGGGCACGGGCGGCAACAATCTCGC
>JANLUJ010000494.1:0-9260 GCA_031363425.1 Pirellula sp. | reverse complement strand
CGTTGCGATTCTGCCAAACGTTGTATCTGTCGGTACAATAGGCCGAGTTGATTTTGAATCTTGGCTCGTATCGCTTGATGATTGGGATCGGTGGAATCAGCGTGGACCAGTCCGTTAGCCAACTCCAGCGCAGCGTCATATGCGGATTCTGCGTTTACCGTCTGACTCGATTCATGGCAGACCGAACCCAACAAGAATTGCAATTCCGCACGTTCAGCGCGGGCGGAAAGTGAATCGGGCGATTCGTTGATAATCAATTCCCGAAGCAGACGTTCCGCATCTTCATTGCGTCCAGCCAAACGCCATATCGATGCAAGTTGCCGTCTGTTCTTGTCGAGGTCCAGTCGATACTTCGGTTCGCTTGGGATCTCGGTCACAAGATTGCTAAGGATATGTATCGCCTTGGCGCAGGATTCTTCGGCCTCGTCGAGTCGTCCCAGCATGGATTGAATACGCGAGATACGACCATGTGCAAGGCCAATGTCGCGGCCGGTCTACAGCTTCCAGTGCTCTTTGGTAATGCCTTTCCGCGCGATCCCGCTGGCGATCGGCGTTTTGTTGTTCCTCACGAGCCGCTTGTTGCCCCCTCTCGGCTCGCACCAATCCAATGGAAGTACCGACAACTCCAGCCAGCAGTGAAACCAACACAAGTGTCGACGCGATGACCGCACTGCGATTGCGCCTCAAGAATTTCCGCAACCTGTAGCCAGCGCCAGGGGGCCCGGCTTCCACCACTTCGTCATTCAAGAACCGTTCCAAATCGCGGGCTAAAGCATTGACGGTTTCGTACCGGCGACCGCGTTCCTTGTCGAGCGCCTTCATCACGATCCAGTCCAAATCGCCGATGAGATATTTTTTTAGTTGTTTCGGTTCGATACTGCGTTGGGCCGCGATACTGGGGAGGCTCAGGCTGCTACTCAATCGGGTACTGGGCTTGGGCGGTTCAACTTCCTTGATCAACCGCAGGACTTCGTTGAATGCCGCTTCCTTCAATTGCAGTTTCTCCAGCGGAGTGCTACCGGTAAGCAGTTCGTACAGGATCACACCCAGCGAATAGATGTCTGTCCGCGTATCGACGTCGAGGTTGTTGTACTCGGCCTGTTCGGGAGACATGTATAGCGGTGTGCCGACAATCATTCCATGCGCTGTGTGCAGGGATTGTTCGGTCAGCAATTGGTTTATGGCTTTGGCCAATCCGAAGTCGATAACCTTGGGGACCGGCTTGCCGTCATACAGGCAAATTAGAATGTTCGATGGCTTCAGGTCTCGGTGAATGATCCCTTTTTGGTGGGCCTGTTGTACCGCTTGGCAGACCGGTGTAAACAGGTTGAGCCGTTCCTTGAGCGAAAGCCTAGCCTGATCGCAGTACTCGGTGAGCGGCACGCCCTTGACGTATTCCATTACGAAGAAGGGCCGTCCCTGCTCGGTAGTACCTCCGTCGAAGACTTTGGCGATGTTTGGATGATCCATCATGGCCAGAGCCTGCCTTTCGGCATCGAATCGGGCCAGTACTTGTTTCGAATCCATCCCGGCCTTGATCAGTTTGACAGCGACTTTTCGTTTGACCGGTTCCTTCTGTTCGGCGAGCCAGACGGCCCCCATTCCACCTTTGCCGATAGCTTCAATCAGTTTATAGCGTCCGGCGATGATCGTGCCGGGATGTTCCGCTGGTGCTGCTGTTTGCGTCAACGATTCCATCATGCGCCGCTCTACCTGTTGGTCGCCCGATTCGCGCAGAAAGGTTGCCGAATCGAAATGGGCTTTGAGCAGTGCTTGGACTTGGCCAAGTAGTTCTGGATTGTCTTTGCAGGCCAATGCCAAAAAAATTTCGCAATCAGCTTCCGACAATTTCACTGCTGCGTTGAACAGTTCGCGTTCGTTCATCAAAGTCCCCGGCGATAAAGTAAAATAGAACCACACAACCTCATGCGAGAAATCCGATGAGAATCCGAGGAGAATGCTAGGAATACTAGGAATTAACTTGATGGACTGTTCTCACCCCACTCGCGTCTTAACCAAGCACGGGCAAATTTCCAATCGTTTTCGGCAGAATCGGCTGAGATTCCCAGCACCAGGGCGGTTTCCTCAAACGTGAATTGTAAGAACAATCGCATCTTGGCGACTTCAGACTGACGAGGGTGTTTTGCAGCGAGATGGTCAAGCAATTCATGAACTGCGAGCGTTTGGTCGACGTTCTGTTCAATGTCCGGAACGTCGGGCAGTTCGGTAACGCGTTGCTTGTCGCCGCCATGCCGCAAGCTCAGTTTCCGGCGTGCATGGTCGACGAGAATCCGCCGCATCGCTTCGGCAGCAGCCCCGAAGAAGTGTTTCCGGCCTTCAAAGTTCGCTGAACCCTCTTTTCCAACGAGTCGCATCCAGGCTTCATGAACCAGATCGGTTGCCTGCAAGGATTGGCCTGGTTTCTCGTGGGCCAGTTTTGCAGCCGCGAGGTTGCGCAGTTCTTCATAGACCAGTGGCAAAAGCTGATGGGCTGCCAGTTGATCGCCGTTTCCAATTGCGACGAGAATAACGGAAACTTCACTCATAAGAAAGATCGTACGCATTCAACCATGTTGTTTTTGCTAAGCCCGTTTAGCCTACTATTGAGCTTCCATATTACCACGT
Source organism: Pirellula sp. (assembly GCA_031363425.1). GTDB lineage: Bacteria > Planctomycetota > Planctomycetia > Pirellulales > Pirellulaceae > JBKCUI01. Next base: position 6,635 of record JANLUJ010000494.1, on the reverse strand, counting down.
TGCTTTGGATTATACTATTCTGGATCACACAACCGAGGTCGTTTCGCAGCGGCAGTCCGATCTCGAATCGTCGAGAATGTTGGCAGACGCAGCGGCTCCAAGAAATTGCTGCAAATCGGACCAAACGGTTTTTCTCGCACTGAGTTAGACTGATGGGTTCAGGCAATCGACTTCGCAGAATCTGATTCTCCGCTTTCAACATGCCTTCTGCCGAAAATGCGGCGACGAAGACATCTTGGCCGACTATGAGCAGAGTGTGGCACTCACGCACCAACATGCGAGCTACCTCATGTTGAACCTGAGTTGCCCGAACGCTGATGGAGGTAAGGACTTTTTTTCTCTGCGCGGCAATATAGCACGTTTGTTGGAACGGTTGCGTCCGCTATGCGTCGCCTCCCCGGTCTTCCTTAAGATTGCGCCAAACGACGATCCAGGTGCAATTGAACGACTGCTCGAGGAATGCGATGAGTTCAAATTCGTGCGTGGATTTTGCTTCAATCTTCCCGCAGGTAAACCGAGCACGCTAGCGCTCACGACACCGTTGGGAACTTTGTACGATAAGCCGGGGGCTGTTTCAGGAAAGCCGGTTGCTGCATTGATAAACCGGTGCATTTCCAGTTTGTATTCTCGCATGGACCGCCAGCGATACAACATTATCGGCACCGGTGGGATATTCACCGCAGAAGACGCGTACGAAAAAATACGACTCGGTGCGTCGCTGGTGCAGCTTTATACAGCTTTGATTTACCAAGGTCTTTGGGTTGTCAAACAAATTGGCCGTGGATTGGTTAAACTGGTTCAACGAGATGGATACGATCATGTGGAGCAAGCAGTCGGCACCGCTTCGTTCAACACTGTTTAAACGATTCCTTTTATAAGAGTTTTTCTCATGAAAGTTCTAATAACACATGCTTCCGTCACCAGCGGCGCGAATCTGATCGAGAATAAAATCTACTGTACTTTGTTTTGATGCCATTGCTTTCGTGCCTAACTTGGAAGTGAAATTTCACTTAGTCGACCGGCAGACTGAAAAGTACCAGTAGCACGACGCGCGAGCTAGTGAATTGGAAGCTGGAATCACTAGCTTGCGCGTCGTGCTAGGCAGGATTAAACCTGCCGGTCGCCTTAATAGGTTATCCGACCTAGCAGCGCTAAAGCAAGAAGCCAGTTCCAATGTCCACAGTCCGACTAAAGTTTAACAACTACAACACGAAACCCGATGTGGTCGTAGCGTCGCTCAGGCTCGAATCGTTGTCGGAATGCCGACCGATTTGGCCAGCCATCGTCGGTCCAAGTGCCGCCCCGGCGTACGCGAGCGGCTTTGCCAAGTGACGGTCCTTCCTCCGCCCCGTTGTACGGCTTCCCCTTGAAGTTCGCCTGTTTAGCGCTGATTGAGTCGCCAAATGAAGTTGCCGTGCTCGTCCCCACTCTTCGCACCTTCGAACGAAGAGGTCATCTTATTCGGTTCATCGACTGGTATCACTGCTTCGGAGCATTGGCAGCCTAGCACAACGGACGCGAGCAATACGATTGAGCAGTACGGTCTTACAATTGACATAGACAATTCATCGAGCTCCGTTGCACTTACTGGCTTTCGTCCGCCTTGGTTTTTTTGCATCCCAAGAAGGCCGGAAGGAAATCCCACAAAGATACAAACCAACAGCGAAAAACAATAGCACAGACCAAAACCACGATGAATGCAGACGATCACTAAATTCATTTTCGACGATCGGAACGGTGCCTGTGTTAATTAGCTGCACTGCATTGATCGCTCCGGTTGAGAACGTCATTAATGCTGAGCCCATCAATGCATTCCGTGTTGGTCTTCGAAACCACGGGAGTAGGAAAATCAACGGATTGAGGCACAGAATCAACCCGATCCAGCCAAAGCGTGGCATGGTTGCAGCCCGAATCGAAGGAACGAAAATCGAAGCAACTCCTACAAGAGCTGCTGCAATAAAAAGCAAAGCAACCAAGAATGGTCCAATCTGTTGCGATCGTATAGGAGACAGTTGACTGTCGCTGATTCCTGTTACTGGCGTAGACTCGTAAGGATTCATGAAAGATCTCGGTTTTGCGATGAACGAATGGTAATTGTTCCCAGCAGTATCTTATCGAGTCTAAATCAAACACGAAGCCGCAATCAGCAATTGGTTGACACTGCCTGTTTCTGTCGATCCAATGACGGAACTATGATGCTGTCCGTCTGCTTTATGTTAGGCTTTGTTCGCTCGATGACGCGAACCCAGATACTGTCATGCTGACGGCTTTGTTCGTAACAGGGCGAATCATCGCCAATCCAGGAAAATTAAAAGAGGACGCAGCTCTTTTCTAAAATGAGCTGCGTCCTGCGTCCCCTTTTTCGTTCCCGAGCCGAACTCCCAAAGGCTGCCGGCGGCAAAAACGCTGTGTTTTGCGATTGATAGGCGTCTGGCTTCCGCAAGATGCTCAGCTTTACGAACATAATTGGGGTCGCGACTATTAGCTCTCTAGGATTTTGGAGTGAGATATGAATTCAATCAAAAAAGCGAGCAGCTATTCCGTCGATGTGAAGTTCACTCTGTCACAAGATGGAAATCCCTCTACCATCAATTTGGGGAAATGGTACTGGCGAGCGCCAGGTGCCATGCGAATGGAAGATCGAAGTATTGGCTGGACACTCATCGCGTTTCGGAACAAACCAGGGCTGATGCTATTCTCAAGCAACAAGGACTATCAAGAGATTCCAGCGAAGCAGGGATTGGATTCTAAATTCATGTTGCTTGAAAAGATTGGTGAACAGTTAAAGGAGGCATCAAAGACTTTGGGAACTAGGTCCATTGCCGGAGTTACATGTGAGGGATTTGAAATCAACCTATCCAAAGTTTGGCCGGAGTACGCGTTCGCGGATGGAACCATGGAAGTTTGGGTCGACGCGAAAAGCCAACTACCTGCCTCGCTCTCAATGCGATTATGTACTGATCAACAAGTGGAAGGTCTATGGGAAAACTTTGTTTGGAATCAACCTTTGGATGACGCATTGTTTTCAACTGTGCGACCACTTGGTTTCCGAGATGCGACTGAGCCTAATTATCCATTGCAAGTAACGCTTGACGAAATTACATCGGCGTTCCAAATGTACGCAGAAATGTTTGACGGTGAGTATCCGCAGGTTTCTAACATTTACGCCAATATTGTTATGGGAACACTTATGGACAAGGCTGGCTTTAACCAATCAGCAAATGACGACAAGATGCTTGCGGATCCTTTGTACAAACGAATTCAAGATTCCGCCGTAGGTTGGGGCTTCATAAACCGGATACGAAGCGACAATCCCGAAGCAGCATATCACGGCCTGCAAGTAGGCCCCGAGGACAAGAACAAAGTGCTTTTCCGATGGAAACTTGAGGACGGTTCTTACCAGTCAATCTACGGCGACTTGCGAACCGAAAGAACATGACCGAGATAGCGGAGCTTACGGGTGACGATGATGTAAAGAGCCTTGGCCGGTATGCGAAACTTCGCGTTCCGTGCCCCGGACAAAAAACTTAAAACGGTCTATCTTTTCGATGCAATTCACCTGTACGATAGCGAAGTAGTCATCCATTTGGGGCAATTCAAAAGAAGTCAGCAACTTCATCCCCGTCTCCATTCCACACCGGTCAACGTCCCCGTGCTCGTGCCAAATTTGTCGACTTCGATGCCAAGCCGTTGAAGCATGTTAACGTAAAGATTGCACAATGGCGGAGAGCTTTTGACATCGAAGGCCAGGTGTTGACCGTGCTGGAAGCCACCGCCAGCGAGGAGGACAGGGAGGTTCTTGGTGGAGTGGCTGCTGCCGTCGCCAAGGTTACTACCGAGGAAGACGCTGGTGAGATCGAGCAGGCTGTTGCCGTTTTCCTGTGATTGCCTGAGCTTGGCAAGCAGGTCGCGCACCGTCTTCATCGTTTCCAGTTCGACAATCTTGAGCTGTTCGAGTTTACCCGGATCCTTTCCGTGGTGGGAGAGGTCGTGATGACCAAGTGACACGCCTTCGATCGGTGGAGTGAAGCTGGAACCGGCGAGCATAATGGTGATCAGTCGCGTTGAGTCGGTTTGAATCGCGAGATGGCTGAGATCGAAGAGCAGACGCGTGCGGCCAATGAGATCGGCGGCGTTGGGGATGTCTTTGAGTGGCTCGACATTCACTCTGGGCTTCGGTTTCTTGGCCCAGTTTTCGTCCTTGACCATGCGCTGCTCGAGTTCGCGGACGCTGGTAAGGTATTCATCGAGCTTTTCGCGGTCGTCGCTACCGAGGTCAGAGCGCAACGACTTCGCCCTATCACGGACGTCATCTAGAATGCTGCGCCCGTCTTCGAGACGGCGAATTTGCTCCTGAACGTCTGCGTCATTGCCTTCGAGGAACAAACGGGCGAAGACTCTGGAAGGTGAGTTGTCGGCGGCGATCAATGCACCGGTGCGAGTCCACGACAGGCCGCCCGAACCTTCACCGGACAAAGCGAGACTGGGGAAGCGAGTCTCGGTGCCAATGCAATCGGCGGCGAATTGGTCGAGCGAGATTGTGTTGCGGAAGCCCGGTCTCCCTGCGCCTGGAGCTCCTGTCAGGAAGCTGGCGGAGGCTTGATGCGCGAAGCTGGACCCCATGCCGGCATGAGCCAAACCGGAGATGACTGTGAACTCGTCGCGGTAATCCTTCAGAATGTTGAGGTAGGGCGAGAGCACGTACTCTTTACCCGATTGCGCCGGAAAGAAATTGTCGGGATGTAGTCCGAGTGGCGCGCAGATGCAGATCATGCGACGCGGCGGCTGCTTGGCGCCGGGCGCGTCCTTGGAATCATCGGCAAAGGCATTGAGCCAAGGGAGCGCCAGAGAGATGCCCGTGGAGCGGATGAAAGTGCGACGGCGGATGTTCATGGTTGAATTCTTGTTGCTACTTGCTTTGAAAAAGGGCACTCTGCACGACCTCGTGGATCAACCCTTTGAATCCATAATTTTTTTCGCGGACGCGACTGACGATGATTTCAATCTGCGGCTTGTCCACGTGCGTTGGTGCTGCGCCAGTGCCATAAGCGAGCAGTTTTTCTGTGAGATTGCGGGCGAGCTGGTCTTTGTCTTCGAGAATGAGGTTCTTGAATTCGTCGATGTCGCGAAAACGGCGTCCGTCGGGCAAGGCATCGCCAGGATCCACGACGGGACCATTCCAGAAGCGCACTCTGCGACCGTTGACTTCTTTCGGCTCGCCAGTAGCGCGGTAGTGGTCGCGCCAGCCACCGATAACGTCGAAGCTTTCGAGCGCGAAGCCGGGTGGGTCGATCTTGCGATGGCAACTAGCACAGCTCTCGACATTGCGATGCTTGGCGAGTTGTTCGCGGATCGTGGTCGCACCACGGATGTCGGGCTCAATAGCTTCCACATCGAGAGGCGGCTTTGGTGGCGGTGTGCCGAGAATGCGTTCTAGCACCCAGGAACCGCGGATAACCGGCGAGGTTGTCGTGCCGTTGGCGGTGACTTTCAGCACACTGCCCATCGTAAGAAGTCCGCCTCGATGACTGTCGCTTGGCAGCGTCACCTTGCGCATTTCCATGCCCTCGATGCCGGGAATGCCATAGTGTTTCGCAAGGCGTGCATTAAGAAAGGAAAAATCTGAACTGACAAAGTGGGTGAGGGGCAGGTCGTTCTTCAGCACTTCGTCGAAGAACAGTGAAGTCTCCTTGAGCATCGACGTCTTGAGGACGTCGTCATACTCGGGGTAGATTGTGCCGTCGGGCAAAGTCGCGTCGATGGCGCGGAGGCTTAGCCATTGCCCGGTGAAGTTCGTGTTGAAAGCTATTGCCTTTGGGTCACTGAGCAACCGCTCGACCTGCTCGCGAAGCATGTCATGTTCATGCAGTCTGTTCGCCGCGGCGAGTTGGAATAGCGCCTCATCGGGCATCGCACTCCACAGGAAATAAGAAAGACGGCTGGCAAGCGCGAAGTCGTCGAGTTTGGGACCTTGTTCGCGAAGGAAAAGGAAGTCGGGCGAAACTAAAACGCCTTTAAGGCCGACTCGCATTGCTTGCTCAAAACTATATTTTTGGTCCAGCTTCGACTTCACACGTACGAGGAAGGGCTTGATGTCGTTGCCACTGACGTTGCGGCGAAACGCGCGACGTGCGAAGTCGCCAAGGATGCGCTCGGCGTCAACCATCGGTTGCTGCGAGACGACTTCGAAGCGCTCGGGCGAGATGCGAGTCTGCTTCAAATCGCCGAAGATCGCTTTGTGACTCGGGGGCGGCCAGGAATCAAGAATGGGGCCTTCGACGTCGACCCATTGGATGACAAGTCCGGTGCCGGTGTACTTGTCGGCACCGACTTTTTCAACGGCAGGCGGAAGCGAGGGCAGGCCTTCGGCGAGGATGCGGATGCGGTTTTCAGATTCTAGTTGCGCAGTGAACTCGATCACTGTCGGTTTGTCGGCAGGAACGACGAAGTAGTCGATGAGATGCTCCTCGGTAACTTCTTTGAGTGTGCCAGCGGTGACCCGGAAAGTGATCGGCTTGCCTCCGCTTTGGAAACCGTAGCCGGAGATGCGAAAACGATACTTGCCGCGCACGTGGCTGCGGAAGTTCCACATGGTAACCCTGATGTTCGCAGACTCCCACGTTGCGAAGATGGCG
>JANLUJ010000491.1:0-3522 GCA_031363425.1 Pirellula sp. | reverse complement strand
GGTTTGGGCAGCCGCCTATTTTCCAGGTGACCATAGATCACTTGACCAATCTGTAGGCGTGCTTGAGCAATTGCATATAGCACGAACGGCGTGGATTCAGAAGCAACAGATTAACCGAAACGAAGAAGACAATTTGAGCTTGGAGGCCTCGCTAGCATTGAACCAAACTGCCATCGATGAGACACAAGAGCAGGTCAATCGCCAGCGTAGCCTACTGATCGAGAATAGCTTTTTAGGAATGGCCGGGCATCGCATTGAACCTTTAGTAAAGCCGCTTGGTTGGGATTGGAAGATTGGCGTGGCTGTCATCGCTTCATTTCCCGCCCGAGAAGTGATCATTGCTACATTAGGTACGATTTACTCGCTCGGGTCCGATCAGAACGAGCAGAGCCAGGGCCTTCAGGAACAAATGCAGTTGGCCGAATGGCCGGATGGAAAACCGGTATTCCGTTTGGCTACGGCCCTTTCGATCATGGTGTTTTTTGCGTTGTGCGCTCAGTGTTCGGCAACGCTAATGACCATTCGGCGAGAGACGAATTCGTGGCGTTGGCCGGTATTTTCATTCGTATACATGACAACTCTGGCATATATTGGGGCATGGCTAACTTTCCAATGCTTTCGTTGATGGAGCCTGAAGCATGAATTCTCAAACCGTTATCGCAATGCTGGTCGTAGCTTTGTGCGCAGTCATCGTCCTCCGATCGTGGTTTTCTTTCTGGCTGGGACTTCTTCGCAAACCTGACCCAAACCAGATATCCCAGTCGAGCTGCAGTGGTTGCGCTAATGGTTGCCAAAAGGCTAGTAACGGACCACGATTAGTCGAACTTAAACGCGAGGGGCCACAATGAAAATAAAGTTGGCTATGCTTTGCTTGTCTATAGGTTTGGCGCCGTGGCGGATGCTGCTAGCATCCGATCCGATACCTCTATCGGAACCGACGCTGGCAGCGTCGGCCACGCAGGAAGTGGAAACTGAGCCAGTAGTGTTCGATGCCTACTTCCACGATAAAGCGCTTCGGTTAGACCTGTATCAAGGCGGCGACGCCAAAGAATCATTAACAACTATTCACAATTTGTTTGAGGAGCCAGTTTGGCCGGAAACCCCCAAAAACCTCTTGTCTCCATTTCCCTATGGCAAGTACATGGTTAAGGTTCGGGACACTGCCTCGAATCGATTGATCTATTCAAAAGGGTTTGATTCGTTGTTTGCAGAGTACGCAACGACCAAGCCTGCATTGCTGGGCACCAAAAAAGTCTTTCAAACCACGACGAGAATTCCGCTGCCTAAGGCATCTGTGCAAATAGCAATCGAAAGACGCAACGGTGACAATTCAAAATCCATTGTGTTTAGTGAGAAAATAGAGCCGACTGATACTCGAATTCGGCGCGAGGCAAATAGCCTCGAGGATAAGCCGTTCGATGTTCAAATCAAAGGCAGTCCGCACGATTGCCTCGATATCGTCTTCCTGGCCGAAGGCTACTTGGCATCGCAAGAGGACAAGTTCAAAAGCGATGTCCAAAAAATGACCGACCACCTTTTGTCCATAGCGCCCTACAATGCTTCAAGCGATCGAATCAATATTCGTGGGGTCTTTCGAGCGTCCGAGCAATCCGGTACCGACGAACCAAACAAGGGCGTTTTTCGAAACACAGCTCTAAATTCATCTTTCAACACTCTCAATATCGATCGCTACCTGCTAGTGGAGGACAATCATCGCATGCATCAGATGGCCGCAAGCGTCCCCTACGACACAATTGTCGTGCTTGTCAATACAACGACCTACGGCGGCGGCGCCATCTGTTTGGACTATTGCGTTTGCAGCACGGATTCGCGCGCAAGCCTGATGGTCTTTGTGCATGAACTTGGACATGGATTGGCCTATTTGGCCGATGAGTATGTGGGCAATGTTACTTACAACGATATTTATCCCGATGGCATCGAACCCGTTGAGCCCAACATCACTCGAGAATTGGATCCAGACAAAATCAAATGGAAGTCGTTCCTGTCAAGGGATGTAGTATTGCCAACGAAATCCCGAACTGAGGATAAAGGCGAACGGACCGTGGGTGCGTTCGAGGGGGGCGGCTATCTTTCCAAAGGCATGTATCGAGCTCAAGCTAGCTGCTTGATGGGTAGCGCAAACCCCAAAGAAGTATTCTGCATCGTTTGCGAGGACGCGATCCAACACACGATCGACTATTACAGTCCGAAAGCGCCGTAGGAAGAATAAATTGCTATTCAGCAATGGGTTTGAGCCGCGGGCGCTAAGCCGCGACAACCTCGTTTGCCTGGAAAACCGTAACGCGGCTAGCGCCCGCGGCTCAGTATTTTGCCTGCGCCAATTGCAAAGTGAGTACCATTGGGCTTACGCCACCTGCAGAGATGCGTCGCCCTCCGGGCAGCCAAGCATCCTTCGTTGTTTGAAATTCGGTGTCCGATATTCCTCGCATCGTATGTTCATCTAGCGTGGGAACGATATCCACGGAACAAGAATGGCTCGTCCAAAACGCACGTCAATACCGAATTTTTAACACCCCAGCCGCAGGTTCAAATTTACGAATTCGGTACTTTGCAAACTGCCGATCGCCTAAAACCCATTTCACTACTTACTCTGGTCTCACTACTTCGAGCAGCTCAATGGCAGGCTCATGATCGCAATAGATGAGTGCGGTTCTTCCGTAAGTAATGGTACCAGGAGTGACGCCGAAGAACTTCGATAGCACTGGTCCGCATTCCACTCGCAACAGATCGAAAAGTTCGATCTCTCGCAATACGTTGTTCTCAATCAAGACTCGTCCGAGCGGCTTGAGCTGGCTCAGGATTTCAAGGCGAGGCTTGTCTGCAAGATACTTGGTGCAAAGCCTTACAATACCGTATTGAACAACATGTTTCGAAGTATGCGTTTTCAGAAGAATCTCCCGACGATAGTGGTCGCCCTTTACATCCGAACGAAGCACTTCGACGTCAACGGAATCGGAGTAATGCGACTCTACTGTTACCGTCATGTGATTGGTATGTTCGAGAAGCGTGCGGTACACATCAGGTACCGATGCGCTTTCAGCTCGTTCAAAGCGACCAAGCAAGTTCGGTTCTGAATAGTATATCTCAATCAACTCATTGGCTGAGATACACGGTCCATCGCATGAAGCTTCGGCGCGATCGTCAAAGGGTGTATGCATTCGATGTCTGAATTAGGAATGCGAGACTTCGTTGGTTGCGACCACCAGTTCCACAGGCGGCTTCATCGTTATGCTATGCGTCACGACGACATGCTCATGTGCTTGCGTTCCCTTGATTTCAGCTTCGCTCAATACGGTATCGATTAGGTAGTGAAACAATCTTTTCAAGGGCTCTGGTTCAATTGCCATTGCAATTTCCACAGCCCGCTCGCGGTGTCTTTCGATGAGCTTTTCTGCTTGTTCAAAAACTCTAGCCTTAGTAAACAACTCTCGAGAAACGGCAATTCTAGCGTTGTCGGCAAGGCCCGAATCGTTGGACATTACAAACAAAAGTCGATCGGAG
>JANLUJ010000479.1:0-6908 GCA_031363425.1 Pirellula sp. | reverse complement strand
AGGCCGTGGGTAACGAGCAGAGTCGGAATGTCATCGACCAAGACTGGTCTGGAATTCCACTTTGGACAGATCACTACAGCACTATTTTCAACATCCTGTGGAGCGAGTAGGCAGTTACGAATGCATATCGACCTCACTACTCCAGCCCTACTTTTCTCTACTATTTCTTTGCTGTTGCTTGCGTACACCAACCGTTTTCTAGGTTTAGCGAGCATCATTCGCAAACTGCACGCGGATCACACGGAAACTCCAAACCAGGTCTACGTAGAGCAAATCAGAAACCTTCGTAGGCGAATCTATTTGATTCGCGACATGCAGACATTGGGGGTGTGTAGCTTGCTGGCCTGCACCATCTGCATGGGAGCATTATTTCTGGGTTGGGTCGAAATGGGTAAGTTGATTTTCGGCGGTAGTTTGATCCTGATGGCTAGCTCACTGGCATTGTCTATCATGGAAATCAGGATGTCCGTTGGGGCGCTTGAACTACACTTGAAGGACATGGAGTCTTAGGGCTCCATCGTACGAAGTGTACATCGTGGCGGATGCTGCCAGCATCCGAACCGACGCTAGCAGCGTCGGCCGCGAAAATTGCCCAATCGAACTGGCGCATCGGGGATTGCCGTGGATTTGGTAGAATCAATGATCGTAGCCGTAAGGATTCTAGACAAACATTCTGAAATTGATAAAAGTCGATGTTGAAACGTGCTTTCATTTGGCTGTTTGCGATTGCATCGAATAGTTTCGCGTATTGTGCAATGGCGGAAGTGACTACTTCTGTAATCGTCGTTCGACCGAAGGCTTGGGAAGGTGCATTGACAGAGTGGGCGGAGTACCGCGCTATTAACTACCATGTTATTCAAGTCGACTCGGTCGACTCAGCAACGGAGCTAAGGCGATCGATACTCAAAGCGAACGACAAGGCCCTCGTTCCGGTAACCGCTGTGCTACTGTGCGGCGACGTTGGATTCATGGTCGATGCCGATTCAAAAAAACCTAAGTTCATAACGCTCACGCCGACGTTTCAAATCCCGACCGCGGTCAAGCTCGGACCTTTTACCACTGCAACTCTTGCAACAGACCTTTGCTTTGGAGATATCGATGGCGACGAGTGCCCGGAGCTAGCGGTTGGTAGATTGCCAGCAAAGAGCCCAGAAGACTTGTCGAGAATGCTTCGTCGAAGTATCGACTATGAACAATCTCAATCCTTTGGGCCGTGGCGAGATCGCATTCATGCGACAGCCGGAGTGGGAGGATTCGGGGTTCTGGCCGATACGGCAATTGAGACTGTTGCGAGACGACTTTTATCGGAAGGTATCCCGGATCGCTTTCAATTGAATATGACCTATGCAAGCCTAACTAGTCCCTATTGCCCGGATCCGTTTTCATTGACGCGTTCGTTCATCGGGAAGATCAATGAGGGAGGATTGTTTTGGGTTTATATCGGGCACGGCAATGTTGACCGGCTCGATGACATAATGGTGGGGGACGAGGCGATACCCATTTGTTTGAACGAGCATGTGTCTCAGTTCGATATTCCCGACGGGCCCTCAATCGCTTTGATGTTGGCCTGCTTTACTGGCGCTTTCGACGCTCGCATTGACTGCTTTGCCGAGACTTTGCTCGCCAAAAAAGATGGGCCTGTAGCGGTTATCGCAGGCTCAAGAGTTACAATGCCTTATGGCTTGAGCCAATTGTCGACGGAAATGATGGACGGTTGCTTTCGCGATCAAATCCCAACGTTGGGCGGAATCCTGTTAAACGCTAAACGCAATATTTGGAAGCAAAGTGAGCCGAAAATCGCTATCCAAGATCTCAACTTGGGTGTTCTTGCGCCGACTCAGGATTTGGAGGGAGATCGTCTTCGAGCAAAACAAAAGTCGATGATGGAGCAAATGGCCATAGCCTTGAGTCCAGAAGGGCATGATTTAACCGAAGAATGTCGGGAGCATGTCCGTTTGATGAATCTACTGGGCGATCCGCTTCTACGAATACGTCATCCGATTGGAATGCCGATTCGTTGCCCAGCTGAACCGTTGGCCGGAAGTTCGATGGTCATCTCTGGCCGTTCGCCGCATCCAGGAACACTCAAAATTGAGTTAGCACTGTCCCGAGACAGACTGCCGGCTGGCGTTCAAACGGTAAGCGACTTTAAAGGGACAGACGAACAGCGCAAGACCATGCAAGCAAACTATTCGCGTGCGAGTGATCTGGTGTTAGTGAAGTCCGAGCAAGCAATCGCCGCTGGGGAGTTTTCGCTTGAGCTTTCGATACCAGAGGATTGCCGTGGAAGGTGTGTGGTGCGTGCATTTGTTTACGGAAAAGACGAATGGGCGTCCGGGTCGCAGCGCGTGAATGTGCGCCGGCCAAAGTAGTTATACGTAGGTCCGCCTGTCCTCAGGCGGAAGTATTCGTCGCAGTACTCTTCTCTTATTTTTTCTGAACAATGCCCGTTCATCGCCTATCTGATCTTGGCTCTATTCGACTTGATCCTTATCGCAATTTGCGCACCACGAACCTTACTCGGTTTAGCGGCAGGTTTATCGCTGAAAGCAGATCCTTGGTTCAGCGATTGGTGGAGAGTGGCATGGCCATTGATTCCTTTGTGATAGACGAAAAGTACCTGGATGAGGCTGTAGGTTGGTTGCCGCCAGAGATCGATTTATTTACGATTCCGGGCGATCAGGTTTCCGAACTAATAGGGTTTGCGTTCCATCGCGGCTATTTGGCATGCGGGATTCGGCCAAGTTTCCTTAGGTTTGAAAAGGGGTCGATTACGCTTACCACAAGATGGGTGGGGGCCATGTTGGTTGGTTTGCAAGATCCAGAGAACATGGGGTCGATATTCCGAACCTGTGCCGCGTTGGGTATTTCGGATGTGTTGATTGGACCGGAATGTGTGGATCCGTTTGCGCGTCGCGTTCTAAGAGTGTCCATGGGAAACGCCTTCAAATTACGCCTTTTTGATGCCTCAAATCCAATGCAGGTCTTGGGAAAGTGCAGCGATATGGGCATCGAATCGGTTGCTGCATGTTTGTCGAAAACAAGTGAAGAACTAAGCGATTTCCTTCGCATCGGTCCTGCCCTTGTCCTATTGGGCAACGAAGCTCATGGATTGCCTCTGGAGTTACAGAATTCAGCGAGCCGCGGAGTGAGGATCGATATGGCTTTAGGTACGGACTCGCTCAACGTTAGCGTTGCCGCAGCGATCATCTTGCACAACCTAGTTCGCGGCTACCGGAACGCTGCACCGGAATTGAGATGATTTTCAAAATCGGATGCGATCGGGAATCGAAGCTTTACGAGGCGCGTGGTATGATATAACCACTGCGTTCGTCGCCATCCTTGCGCCAGTCATGCCGTTTGTAGATATCGAATATCTTGCCCCAATCAACTTCATCTTCCCAATCCACTTGGCAAGACTCCTTTGCAGTCGCGTCGGCAACCCACGTCGGCATGCGGCGCCGGAACAATCAGGATAGTTTTGCCGTGGTCATGGCGGAGGATGAGGTCGCATGGCAAAAATCAGGTCACCTGTTGATCGTGGCCGATGGAATGGGTGCCCATGCTGCTGGAGAATTAGCGAGTCGACTGTCGGTTGAATTGATTCCGCACCATTATGGCAAATTACTAAAGGGGGTTCCCTCGGAGGCTCTTCAGCGGTCCTTGATCGAAACGAACAGTGAAATCTTTCGACGAGGCCAGGCCAACCCAGAATTCCGAAGCATGGGAACCACAACCTGTGCGTTGGCCATTTTGCCCGAAGGCGCCGTTGTCGCGCATGTGGGAGATAGTCGCGTCTACCGTTTGAGAGGAAATCTATTCGAACAATTGACGTTCGATCATTCTCTCGTTTGGGAAATGCGAGCATCTGGCGAAGTTAGTGAAGAGGCGCTTCGAAGCAATGCTATTCCGAAGAACGTGATCACCCGGTCGCTAGGTCCAAACGGGACGGTGGCTGTCGATTTGGAAGGCCCCTTTCCCCTGCGTGTTGGGGACAAGTTTTTGATGTGTAGCGATGGACTCAGTGGCCAACTCACGGATGAAGAGATGGGCGTGCTTCTACAAGTCGTTGATATTCAAACAGCTGTCGATGCAATGATCGACTTGGCGAATCTACGAGGTGGACCAGACAACATTACGGTAGTCGTTGGCGAGGTTAAGAACGACGGGTTGATGCAAAGTGGGGCTGCGATGGACACAAATCCATCTGCAGTTGCGCCTCAATTCCCAGTAGCGTTCGGGATTGCCACTGCGATCGGGTTGTTGAGCTGCGTAGTGTTGTTGTTGCTTGGTCAATTCCCCGTTGCATGTCTGGCTGGTGGAGCGGCAGCGGTTGCCTTTGCAACTGGCTGGTTTAAATACCAAAGTCAACGCGTCAGCAATGAAGTAAGTGGCCAATATGGGCGAGGCCCGTACCGAAAAGCGATTTGCAAACCGGATATTGTGTTCGCCAACAATCTGACCCAAGTCATAAGCGAACTCAACGATTGGGTCCGTGAAAACAACTGGAAGATCGAGTCCTCTCGAATCGACGAGGATATGAGAGTTGCGAAGGGGGCAGAACAGTCAAAGAACTTTGCCGAAGCCATTCGCCGCTATGTAAACGTAATCGCTTTGACGATGGAAGAGGTGCGGAACCAGCAAGACGAACAAGCCAGCGATTCGGCAATTGACTACTAATTAGTGTAGAACGGCACTCCGTGCCGTTTTCCTAGGCATGGAGCGCCGAGCCACCACTTTGCACAGGACTATTTTTCAAGAACGAGTACGCTACTGGGCTAGCGTTTTGATTCTAAAAACGCCAACAAGTCAGCGAAGTCTTCTAAGGCAATTTGTTGATCCAATCCGGTCGGCATCACCGATTGCTTGCTCTCGCTTTGTTCCTCAATCTCCGACTTTTCGATTCGACACACTTTATCGGCGCCGCATAGTAGTTCAACATAGGACTCCGTCTGTTTAGAAAGCAAGCCATTAAAAACCTCGTCATGGACCGTTCGAATACGCACGGGATTGTAGCCTTGTGCTATCCGAAGGCTGGGGTAAACAATGGCTTCCACTAAATCTCGCCTAGTCCGAGTCCGACCGACGGAGCTCAATTCAGGCCCGAGTCTGCCGCCGACATATCCGATTTGGTGACAACTACTGCATGCTGCCTTGGCATTGCTGAAGATCTGGTAGCCTCGTTTGGGGTCGCCCGCAGGCAAGCGTTTGAGCCATCCGTCCAGTTCTTCCGCAATGTTCTCAGGCGGCCGAATCGCAGCCAGCATCATGGCTGCCCAATTCTTCTTTACATCGTCCGGTCGCCCATGAACGCTGGCGACAACTTTCTCGAGGGTTAGTGTTTTGAGGGCCGGCACCAGCGGCAATTTTTCAAGTAGGAATTGATCTATTTCTGCGTTCGAGCAACGTAGCAACGAGTCGATGGCTGTTTGTAAGTGCAGCGACGGTACTCTCTCCAAAACGGCAATCAACTCTCGGGCTGATTCAACATTGAAAACAGACCTAGAAAGCGCGTCATCGGCTTGGCCCGCCAATGTGCTATCGGTTGCCGTAAGTTGTTCGATAATTAACTTCGCGCATGAGTTGCTGAGCGGCTCGGAGTTGTTGGGGCCTGATGCGAGAGACGCGAGCGAAACCTCGGGAGCTTCTTGACCTATGGCCTCTGCTCTAGCTCGCAGCGCCGATGCAATTAAAATGCGATCCTCATCCGAATAAGTAGCTTTGCGAATCGAATTCGCGATTTTCGATAGGGTGACGTTAGGAGCGGCCCCGATCCATGCTGCAATCGGACTAGACCACTCTGCCGGCATTCGATCGCCGGACTGCACGCAAGCGAGAAGCCAGTCTTGACGTGTAACAGATTGCGACTGTGCGGTCTGCATCCAATCGCGGAATCGAGTAACGATGGCCTTGTTTGTCCGGCCCAATTGGACGATCTTTGCGCCGGCTGCAAACTGAGTTAGATCCTCTTTTTCCCATGCGGACTCCAGAAATGGGATGCACAATGAAATGCCCTGAGGGGTCTTGGTAAGGCATTCGATTGCGAGTGAGCGCAATCCTTCATTAGAACCAGCCAAACTCGGAACGAGCTGGGGCAGGAGTGAGTCTGGAATTTTCCCGCGTTGATTCAATGCGTAAACGGTCGCATGCAATACAATATCGTCGCGGGTCTGCATCGCAATGGAAACCATGCTTTCTATTTCGTCAATTTCCATTAACGCATAAATTCCAGAGTGCGTGATCAATCGGTCTTTGGGGAATCGGACCATTGCAGCCAGAATTGGCTTTAAGCAGGTTGAATTTCCGATGGCGCCAAGGGATTCGATGGCCGATCGCACGGTTGCTGGCGAATCGCTTTTGATGGCGCCCAACAATCCATCTACAGCATGTTTCCACCGATTCAATCCGACAATGTTCGCGGCCGTTTGCTGAACGCTTGGGTCTGGATCGCCGAGCAACGCGATGATTTTTTCAGCCAAGTTACTTTGGTCAGCCGAAGCAGTAATCTCGCTGGCTATTTGCCACATCGCTTCTTTTCGCGAGACGCTATCCAACGACTTGTCCATAGCTAAGCGAGTGGCTTGTTCGTTCGAGAGCAACGAGTTTTTGATATTAGAGACTTTGATTGACGTCGATCTCAATCGGTAGATGCCACCCATCGCAACCTTTTGATCACTCCCTGAACTTGGGCAGCATAGGTCGTACCAGCCGCCTGTATCGAAAACGAGCAAGCTACCATCTATTTCCTCCAAGATATCGACTGGATGGAAATCCACTCGGTCGGCTGCTAGTAGTTCATGATTTTCGGTTTCAAAGCTTGAGCCATTCGGAATAAGTCGGTGCAAACCAATCTTATGGAAATTGAATTGCGAAGTCACAAGGAAACGGTTTGGTGGCCCCGAGACTTG
>JANLUJ010000204.1:0-3228 GCA_031363425.1 Pirellula sp. | reverse complement strand
AATTCGTGTACTCGATCGGGTTTCAAGATCGCGTGGTCGTAAGCCTTGACATCGCATTCGTTGTTCACTTCAACAAGCACGTTGGTGTAATCGTGAGCAAGAATCCAATGCGTCGCAGCATCGGTCGCTGCAATTACGGCTGCTTCGTTCTCGAGACGTTGATCTTGCCCAAAGTAGAAATATCCGAGAATGACCACCATCCCAAGTTCGTCGGCTCGGTCAATTACCAATGCGAGTCGGTCCATGTATTCTGGACGAAGGGCTCCCGACTCCGTAAAACTAGAGTTGTACCAAGGCTGCTTGTTGGAATACCCTTGTGGACTTCCACCTTGCAGATTGACGGTTATGGCTAGGAGCCCATGCCGTCGCCAAGAAGGCATAGCGGCCAAAAATTCACGAGTATTGCGATCAGCGTCCCAAACTTGCGTATCGGGATAGGCCCATTGTTGTCGCGTTTCTGGGTTTAGGTCATCGAAGTTCGACTGCACCATCCTGCTGTTCATTAGAAGTCCCTCGATTTTTTTCCCATTCCAATCGCGACCGGCATAAGTAGGTATGTCATTGATCCAAAACTGCTCGCCAACGATTTTTACTCTCGTTTTGCGGGATACGAAATCGCTTGCAACTAGTTCTCGCGCGGCAAATGCAAGCGACAGAGCGACCAATAGGGTTCGAATCATTTGGAAGTACATAAGGCAGCCGAGAGGACGGAGAGTAGAATTGCTAAGCTAGATTGTAGCGGATTTGGATGGACTGCAGGACCTTGGGCCAACCGGAAGCCAAGCATATAGAAAGATGTTTAAATCCTACTGGCCCTGGATCAAATGGAACGAAGGTCGAATCCCAACACCCATTCAGTCTTGGGGAAGGGAGCATTATATCCCCCTGCGAACGCAGGAATTGATAACGCATCTTTCAAGCATGCCGCAGTGCAGGGCCGATCGAGCTCAGGCAATGGAAAAACTCTTCCATCAACTGGTTGCGCTGGTGCATCAACGGTATAGGCACCATCACGAACAATTGGTTCTCTTTTACCACGATTTCGATCCCGATTTAGATGTCTCACCCACCTTGATTGTCCGCCCCAATTCCAACGATTTAGTCCAACGTGAAGTTAACTGTCGCAAGCTATTCTCAGAAATTGCAGATGCACTGGAAGACGCAAACTACCGGAGACTAAAGCCACGAGAAATCCAGCAGGCACTGAACGTAGCGAGTCACTGGGGAGTTAGGCTGAAGATCCGATTTAATTCCTTTCGACGACTTGAGGTTTACGGCCGCGGGGACATCCTTGCTAAACGCTGGAAACGCGATCCGATCCGATTATTTAGACTTCACGAGGTTGACGTTCCAATTTACCAGAGACTTGTCGTTGTATTTCGGACCAAGGGACTTCAGGATTTGCCAGAGTTTTTGGACCCAGATTGTGTTCACGTTCGCATGTTCAAGAACATCCCGAAACTTGATGTGGACATGATGTTACCGGGAACTCAAGTAAGAATGAG
This sequence comes from Pirellula sp., assembly GCA_031363425.1. GTDB lineage: Bacteria > Planctomycetota > Planctomycetia > Pirellulales > Pirellulaceae > JBKCUI01. Next base: position 1,723 of record JANLUJ010000204.1, on the reverse strand, counting down.
TTGGATGGATACGGGCAAGATCGGAGTACCGACCGTTTGGGGCTTAATTCTGTTTGCTTCTAAACTTGCAAAGGGTCTTGGACTGCTGGCGATGCTGGGCGCTGTCAAATTTTTTTCTTCGTTCCTTTTGGTCATTGCCGTCGTCATCGCAGCCCTTTTCTATGGAATCAAATCGGTATTTTCCTATACGACGACGAAACGACGTTACCAGTTGAATGTTGCTAGAAACCTTTATTATCAAAACCTGGACAACAACCTTGGAGCTATGTTGCGTTTAATCGATGAGGCGGAACAGCAGGAAGCTTGCGAGGCGATTCTAGCCTATTTTGTATTGAGTACTGCAACCACAACCCTTTTATCTACCGAACAGGTTGACCATCGGTCCGAGTCGATACTGAAATCCATTACCGGAATTGAAATTGACTTTGACGTGGACGACGCTCTCCGCGATCTAGTCGGCATGGGAATTGTGCGTTTCACATCCGATGGTTGGACCGCAATTGGGGTAGAAGATGCAGTCGAAAGAACAGCTACCAACCGCGGCTATCATGACTGAAAATCCTGACTGGAATTGCTCGTAACAAACGCCATCCGAATAATTTTGGGTATTTGCAAAAAAAAGTTGTCGAAAAATGTCGCGACCGAACCGCCGATTGCGTTATTAAGTTAGGGAAATTGACTTTTCAGTTCTGAAAAGCGTTTGCGTCCCTGGCGAGGCAACATGCAAATACGAGAATACAAAAAATTGAATACCCGCGAAAATCGGGGAGAGTGCGAACCGTCGAGCTGCGAACCGTCGAGCTGCGAAACCGAGTGGTCCGAATTGCATGAACATATGGAATACATGCCTATTGAGGACTTTTTGGATGTGGACGTAGAACCTGGGCAAAGCGGTCTCCAAGTGATGCGGATCGGGGAAACGAGCCCACTATGTCGTCTTCGACCATTGGGTACGTACTCAATGCAAGGGCTAGTCGAATCCGGGGACCGAATTGTCGCGATTGACGGCATTTTGACGAATCAATTGTCGGATCTATCTCGAATTGCTTCCAAAAGTCGATTCAGCGAAATCTCGATCTTTGATCACCGAACGCGACTGACGGTTACGTGGAGGATTCAAGCAAACAACGTGCAAGAGTCAGCAATACATAGCGTCTACGGTCGATCCTCTGCCGGACTCTTAATTTAGATTGCCTTCGTACAAAGAAAATTCCATATATACGCATTAATACTTTGGTTGGCTGACTCGTTGGTTATCAAAAAACCTACGAACCATCGATCAAGGAGGTTGAACCGCTTTCGCCTCTCTTTTTTTGCAGGCCCCCACCGAGTTCTTGCAAGCCCCCAACGAGCCTCCAAGCCGGAAGCCTCGTCTCGTTGGAGAGGCGGATAATGATTGATGGGATCGCTTCTCGCCAGGGAACTTTACGTCCAATGGGCAAGCCCATTGGAATGCGAACTTAAAGATCGTCGGTGTCGGACGACAGTGGTTCCATGACTTTCGTATTGCGTTCAACAGCGATAACAACGGTTTGCTCATCCACTCCATCGCGGCTTTTCGCAGTAGCGGGCAAAACTTGACGTCGATCAGGAAGGGGCAGTCGAATTGAAAAGCTTCCATCTGAACGAACTTTAACCGGTTCGGTGCCAACTGAAACATGTGCTTCGGGGTGGGTTGACCCGAAAACGACCAATTCAGCGTTCACGTCGAAGTGGAATTGCA
>JANLUJ010000454.1:0-2861 GCA_031363425.1 Pirellula sp. | reverse complement strand
CAGTCCAAAGCCTTTGGCGGTGGACTGGGCGGGGAGGCGGGTAATGGCTGATGCGATCTCTTCTGGCCAGGAAATTTTACGTCCAATGGGCAAGCCCATTGTGGCGTTCTACGCTGTACAAACTCCTCTCCGATAAATGGTTCGATAAATGGTTCGGGATCTTTGACCACTTTGCAGAGATTCGGAGCGCGAGCATAAGCGAATGTCTCAAAATCACGGGACTTGACGAACATCTAACATTCGTGACGACTAAACTTCCCACCACACTCTGGCAATTCCGATGAGCGAAGAAATGAAAACGATTAGGGCCATAATTGTCGGCGCATCGGGCGGCATAGGTCAAGCTGTTTGCAAACAACTCGCAGAGCTAGGAGGGGAGGCTTTCTTGATAGGTCGCTCGTCTGACAAACTCAGCGAACTATCGCGAGCTTTCGGATGGGGATATGCGGTTGCGGACGGGACCGATTGGACACAACTGGACGGAGTGGTGTCGAGCGCCGAAGGACTGTTGGGCGGGATCAACGCAGCAATTAATCTTGCGGGTTCGGTGTTACTGAAACCCATTCACCTGACAAGCCGAGCGGAATGGGACGCCACCATCGGTGCCAACTTGACTTCCGCCGCTGGCATGTTGAAATCCTGTGTCCCTCGAATGTTCGCCGGCGGAGGTTCTGTCGTACTGATGAGTTCGGCTGCAGCCTCCGTAGGTCTATCCAACCACGAAGCCATCGCAACGTGCAAAGCCGGTGTTGAAGGCATGGTTCGATCGGCAGCGATGACTTATGCTGCCAAGAAGATACGGGTTAACGCAGTCGCGCCCGGGCTCGTGCAGACAGCACTCACTGAAAAAATCTGGGGGAATCCGCGAGCTGCAGAAATGTCGTTGTCTATGCATCCGCTTGGTCGTTTTGGCCAACCAGAAGACGTAGCTCGAGCTATCCTATGGCTTGCGTCCCCCGAACAGTCCTGGGTAACAGGACAGACGATTGGGGTCGATGGCGGCCTGGGAAGACTAAAGAGCGCCTCGCAAATCAACCGCACCGTTTGATTCTCGGGTTAACTTGGATGTAACAAAAATGGCTAAAAAACTCAGCGGGATGGTGACGATTCCGGGCTGATTCATTGGCACCCAAGCGCCCTTTCCATCCGCGATATTGTAGATATTCTTGAACATATCGGGCGTGACAAACACCCAAAGCAAGGAGGAGATCAATCCCACCAAGACGCCAGCGATGATTCCTTGCCGCGTGGTATCCTTCCAAAACAACAACATCAACAGCGCAGGTAGATTGGCGGAAGCTGCTATCGCAAACGCCCAGCCCACAAGATAGCTAACGTTCATCCCTTCGAACCTTAGCCCCAACAAGATAGCCAACACACCTATTACGATCGAAGCTCCCTTGGCCACCCGAATTGTTTGGTGGTCCGATAATTTCCAACCGAAGAAACCACTGACTATATCGTGCGCGACGCTCCCTCCGGCCGCAATGATCAATCCGCTGACTGTGCCAAGAACCGTTGTGAACGCGATTGCGGAAACCGCGGCAAAGAGCAAGTTGCTAAAACTCTTGGCGAGCAGTGGTGCAGCCATGTTGCTATCGGTTGGATCTAACTTGCCACTGACCATCGCCCCCAGTCCAATGTACAACGTCAGTATGTAAAAGAACCCGATCGATGCAATTCCCACAATCGTGCTCTTCCTAGCTGACGCTTGATCCTTCACCGTATAGTATCGGATTAGAATATGCGGCAAAGAGGCTGTGCCAGCAAACAATGCCAACATCAAGGAAATGAAATCGAGCTTAGCAACCCAGCTATTGGACCGTATCCCTTTAAATGCGGGGAGGTTCCCAGGGGACAACATCTCCTTTCCCTCGACGATCCTGGGAACAATTGTCACCTTGCCATTCTCCCCCTTTTGTGCAGTCGTGATCTCGATTTTTGACTTCGCGATCGTACTGATAAAGGCGATCGGGCCAAGCGGTCCTGTGCTTGTCATTCCATCTGGCAACTCAACTATTTTCCCTACAGGTTCCACGTTGGTTTGATCGGGACCAAATCCAATTACGACACCATTGACAACGCGCTTTCCATCCTTCGTTTCAATGACTTGAGTTTTACCCAATTCGTTTGCTGGACTGATACTCAGTCCCCGATTTAAGATGAGTATCGTCAAGAGCAGCGAGAAGACTACAAGCAAACCTCCTTTGAGGAATTGGACATAAGTCGTGCTCACCATACCGGCAGTGACAACGATGAACACAACAACCGCACCAACGATGACTACTCCATGCCAATACTCAAGTCCCAACAGCGGCTTGACCAGTGCACCGGCCCCAACCATTTGTGGGATCAAGTAGAAAAGACTTACCACCAAAGTGCTCAATCCCGCAGCAGCCTTGATGCCACGCGATTGAAACTTGCTATCCAGTGCGTCAGCAAATGTGTATCGGCCTAATCGCTTTAACGGTTCCGCGATAACCAACAACGCGACGATCCAACCGGCCAAATATCCAATGGAATACAAAAAACCATCGAATCCGAAAAACCCAATCATCCCGCAAATACCCAAGAAGGATGCGGCTGAAAGATAGTCGCCAGCAAAGGCGATTCCGTTCACAAACCAGGGAATGGATCCACCTGCGGCGAAGTACCCTTGGCTCGATTTGGCTTTGGCCCCGAGATAGAAGCTGAATGCTAATACCCCGAGGACCAAGACGGAAAAAACGGCAATCGCCAACCGGTTAGCTTCATAAATCATCAGAAATGCTGTCGTGTTTAAGTCGAGGAAACCAGATTCTAAGGCGACCGGCGGAATGGTGTTACAGTAGCTTTTGCCATGCCTGAGTGCCACACGGCCC
>JANLUJ010000435.1:0-6758 GCA_031363425.1 Pirellula sp. | reverse complement strand
TCGTTCAATTGTCGACATGCCTCTGTTGTTGCTTTGCACGTTGGAGCAAGTACCTGTCAGTCCATCGCGACCTCCGAATATGCAGATGGCACTCTTTCGATTCGACGACATGGCAGCACCGCAACTGGTCGATCAATGGTTAGCGTCAACCGGTCCGAGTTGCTTTGTAAGCTACGCTTTTGGAGGAGGCAACGGCGTCTCCTACATACATGCATCAACCAATGAGATCCAGACTCGGTCCATGATCGATGGGAGGATCCTCGATCGAATGCCTGTACCAGCTGAACTTGACTTTGCAAAAGACAATTGGATTTTGAGCTCCTACAAACTTGCGGTAACGAACAAGTTTGCGTTCTACTCGCTGCCCAAACGGCGTTGGGTAAGTTGCCCGAGCCCGGGGTTCATTCTGGAGGGTGAATCACCTGACGGTTTTATGTATTTGTGGCGAAACCAAGAAGGTCACTTCATGGTGACGGATTCGACAACCGATCGAAAACTGGCAATCATTTCTTCTTCGCAAGCCCTGGCAAAATTTGTTGACAACAATCGTCTTGCAATTGGTTTGGCTGAATGGGGAGGGACATTTGCTTTACTCGACGCCAGAACTGGCAAAAGAAGCCAGACGACGTCGCCCTATTGGTTGGCTTCGCCAATCGTTTCGCTGCTGGTACCAGCCTATCTTTTGTGGTGTATAGCGTGGTTACGAACCGGAACTGGAAGCATTTTTGTTGGTGCATTGGATATCGCATTGGCAACCTTGATTCCTATCGGCTTGCTTTCGCGGCGAGTAATAGCATTTAATCTGCTAGATATGTCTCGATTGCCATTTCAGATCATTGAGGGGATTTACATTGGACTCTTGTCCCTCTGCTTTCTTTGGTTTGTTTTTCAGACGCAGCAAAGCTGGGCACAAAGGACGGTCCCTTTCTTGGCAGTTTTGGCCCTCGTTTGTGCCAATCTTGCCATTGTTTTCGAGCAAAGCCTGTTTAAAGCTTCGCAGGGTGCCATGCTAGTTGTAGGCATTTCTATAGTTGCATGCGGTACGGCTATGTTATTGCGAGGATTGGGCCTTCGGTTTTTGTCGCCGAGTAGAGAAATCGTGTCGACATTGGGCTCGCGTCGCGTTTCTCTGCGCGAGTTGCTGCTAGTGGTCGCTGCCTGCGGATTGATCTTTACGCCACTTCGTTTGATTTGGCCAGGAATGAGAAGCTTCAGCATGTGGTACGTGCCCTGGTCGCAGTTAGCGATATGTGTAACGAGCGCATACTTGGCCTTCTGGCTTGCCATGCAACGCGAACGCGTTCCATTGTCGATTTCTAAATGGCTCACTTGGCTCGCTTGCACAGTGTTGTTGCTAGAATGTCAGTACGTGTTCTTGTTCGGCCAGGTCCCTTTTTGGGGTGGATTTAGGATCTGGCGGGACACGGTTTGCCTTTCTTTGGTGGCTTGGATTACCAGTTCGATTTCGGCTATAGCATTCCGTATTCGGGGATATACATTTGCAGTGTCGTAGACTGATTGACAGCATGCTACGAGCAAAAGACAATTGCATTCGCTTTTCCGGTTTCCTATCTTGTATGATTTAGTTGGAGTTCTAACATGCGATTCCTTTCCCTCGCTCGTATTAATCACAGCTTCATTGCAACTGCTACTACACTTGTGTTTGTTTCATGCCTTGCCGAAGCGCAAGACTCGGTCAAGAAGCCGGAACGCCAAACTGCCACCGCACTATTTGGAACTCCGAAAATCGATGGCGAAATCGATGACGCATGGAAAGCGGCCACGTCGGTAGACGTAAAGAAAATTGTGAAGTCCGAAACAAGTATGACGGAATCTGAGGTTGCAACTGGCTCTGTAAAATTGATGTGGGACAAAGACAATTTGTACGCGCTGTGGCAAGTCAAGGACTCGAAGCTTTCCGCTAAGTCCGACAACGCATATGAACAAGACTCGATTGAGTTATTTGTCGATGAGTTGCATGAGCGTGCGGGAACTTATCAAAAAGATGATGCGCAGTACCGTGTCTCGTACGAGGGCAAACTATCGGGTGCTGGAGATGGCTACAGGGAAGAGAACCTCAAGGCCGCTGTCAAAAAGATTGAAGGCGGTTACTTGATCGAAATGTCTGTAAAACTATCCTTCGCCAAGCGCGAGGGCGGAACCAAGATGGGCCTGGAGCTTCAAATCAATGATGACCCGAATACTGGAAATCGGGGTGGAATTACTAAATGGAATCATGCAGAAAACGATTCCTACCAAAGTACTTCTGACTTTGGCGTTGTTTTGCTGAAGGCAAAATCGGAATAGAGAGAAGACGTTGAGAATTTTGGTGACACTGCGCGCTTGCAAGCTCTTGATTGTATGGAATCACTAGCTTGAGCCTTTGCGCGTCTTGCCGTCTACCAAATCAGACACCGATTAATATTGCAAGAACTCTATCGGTTTCGTTCATTGGGTTTGTGTCCTTCTCGTCGCGTAGCACGAGAATCGTTTCATTCGGAAGGCGTTCGTGGACGACAAACTTAGTTGATTTTGGAAACCGATGACCTACCAGTGAGACCAAAATTGGGGTCGCGTTTTGCAACAGTTGATTGCGGATACGCATGTCGGATTGCGCCTGTTCTAGCAACGTGTCGACTTCCATCACGTTTGTTGGTGTCCCCAGAATGAAGTGAACTTCGTTTTCCCATTGCTGGATAACGCGAATTCCCATCCCTTGTGATATTTTGCAACCAGCTTCGGCGCAGGCTGCCACTGCATCCCCTATTAGTTTTGCACGAAATTCACCGTCAACGTTTGCAAGTTCAATGACGCGTGCCCAATCGGACATAAAGTTCTCCAAGGTTTCTATTGCATTTCAGTTGAAAAGCCCAACCGGCTAGTTGAAAACGCGGGCCAGGAGCCCACGTTACGGCAACACAGTTCCCGAAGAGCGCCTATGAGACAATGCGTAACTCACGCCAGGATGTCTCACTCGAAAATCAAGAAATTAAGAAATTAATCTTTGCGGCAGTAATCTGAGGCTGACCACACCAAGATAGTTGCAACATTTAGGGGTTGCCCAAACGCGTCTTCGGCGGCGGGCTTCGTTGTGAAGCATATTGACGCTGCATTGGCCGCACGAGTCACTTTCGGCGAAAGTGACCCACCGATAGCTTTACCTACGACTTGACTTCAAATAGAGCGCATTCCGGCAATTCGTCATTGAGCCGCGCGATGGACTTGCCTCCGAATTGAATTCCCGAGCCGGCCACCAGATCTTTTACCGTACTTGAAACGACGATCTCATTCTTTGTTCCATGGCTCGCAACCGCTTTCGCCAACTCAACCGCAGGTCCGCGAATGCTTTGACCTTCCACTTCGCATTCGCCGGTATGAACTCCGATTTGAACATCGACTCCGAGCCTGACGGAGGAATCGCGAACTGCGATGGCCGCGCGGATCGCTCGGGCGGGTCCATCGAAGCTGGCGACGATTCGGTTCGGAGCGGAATGCAAAGTGCGGCCTCGGAACAAGTCGATCTCGCGAACGAAATGGGCTTGTGAAAGACCCATCAATTGCGACTCGCCAACGGTACCTTTTTGTGGGGAAGCAATAACTTGTGCGCAAAGCACCGTCGCTAAAATACGGTGGGCCTTTTGATGTGGTTTGAGTCCAGTCAGAAACTCTGCGATCGGATCTAATAGTTCTTCCTGATTGCCTACGAAAGGCAAATGATCGTTGCCCGGCAATTCGACGAATTTGGCACCTGGGATTTGCTCCGCGAGGTAACGACCCTCCTCCACTTGCAAGCATCGATCTCCAGTGCGATGCAATACCAGTGTCGGGACTTGAATGGCTTTGAGGATGGGGCGGACGTCAAACTGCGCGTTCATTTTTGTAAGCGCCAAGGCTGCCCCTGGGCTGGCACCCATTCGCAAATACGTAGCCCACCAATTCGCAAACGTTTTGTTGTTGGCTTGACTTGGTGCACGCGCTGCGATGCCAACCGGCCCACCCCAATTTTTTGAAATATCATCAAGGAACGCCTGGTGCTGTACTTCCGTCGGGCCCCAAGGGTAATCCGGTGCCCTTAGTCGCCGGGCGTAGGAGCCGATCATAACTAGCGCAATAGTCTTCTGTGGATAAGTCGCAGCGAACAGGCTACACATGGGCCCACCCTCTGAGACCCCAAGTAGAATGGCGCGCTCGGAACCCACCGCATCCATTACTGCCCGCACGTCATCGAGCCGTTGCTCAAGCGAAGGCAACTGATCATGAGGCACTCGGTCCGAAAGCCCAGTTCCCCTTTTGTCAAAAATAATCAGCCGTGCAAACGAAGCTAAACGCTTTAGGAATCTCGCAAAGGATGGTTCCTTCCAAAACCAATCGAGATGGGAAACCCATCCCATCACGAATACCAGATCCAGTTCTCCATTTCCCAAAATTTGATAGGCGATGTTGACGTCGCCGCTTCGAGCATATCGCACTTCGGGAATTTCAATGGCTGTGTCGTTTGTTTGGTAGCCAATTGTTTCTAACGGTCGGTCATGTTTGTCCAAAACATGTCCAAACGCTTCGGAGTCAACCTGTGTATTGTTCCGTTCGATCTGCCGTCGAGCCTGCTTTATGTCTACGAGAACCTCTTTTGCAGACTGGTACCGCTCCTCTCGATTTTTGCGAAGCAGTTTTTTAACGATCGATTCCAGTTCCGGTTGTTGCGCCTGGGCAAGTTGCTTGAGGTTCAGCGGTTCATCGTTGAGCAGCGATGCGAGAATTTGGGACTCGCCGCTTGATCGATATGGCAACGTGCCGGTCACGAGTTCGAACAAAACAATGCCTAGGCTAAAGAGGTCCGCACGCGAGTCAACCGGCATTCGCCGTGCTTGTTCCGGGGACATATAGCGAATCGTACCCATGATGAGGCCAGGATCCGTTTGAGAATGGATTCGAGACGAATCTCCGTCATGAACGGTTTGAGCAAATTGCTTAGCAATCCCAAAATCCAAGACCTTTACCAATCCATCGCTTCTGATCATGATGTTTTCAGGCTTGATATCGCGATGGACGATTCCTGCAGAGTGCGCTGCGTTTAGAGCTTCGACAATTTGAACCGCAGCATCTAGCTTTTTGTCGAGCCCAATGTCAGCCACTATCATTTGTCGCAGTGTTTCCCCGTCAACGAATTCTGACGCGATGAAATGACTGCTGCCTGACTTGCCGATCTCGTAAATCGTAAGAATATTCGGATGATTGAGAGCGCTAGCCGACTTAGCTTCACGCTCAAATCGCTTGATCCATTGCGGTGTATGGGTATGGCGGTGGGGTAAAATCTTGAGGGCAACCTTCCGATCCAATCGGCTGTCACTTGCTAAGTAAACCTCACCCATTCCTCCTATGCCGAGGCAACGCCGTATCTCATAGGAACCAACAACAGTACCGGCAGCCAATCCCGGAAGCGACGTTGAAGGAATGGGGACATCATTGAGAAGATTCTCGTCGACTGCATTCGTTTCATTCGAAAGTTCAACGAATCGCTCCGCAAGTTTTCCGGAAAAGCCATCCCAAGCTCCTTGCCATTGCCCAAACTTCAACATTCGTTTTTCAATGCGTTCGCGAAGTACCCTGTTATCCTGGCAAACGGAGTCAAGAAACGCCGAACGGACACGCGGGTCTTCGATTTGAACAGCGGCGATGAAAATCTCAGATTCATTCATTTCGATTTTTAGGCTTATGAGGCATAATCTTAATGTTGGTCACAAGTTTGAAGCCTACATAGCATGAATGTCTCGGTGACGAACTTCAATTGCGATAAGCTGACGAGATGGATTTGAAAACAGTAGTATAAGGGTTAAGAGCATGGCGATGAGTCGAGTAGACCTTCGTCTAAGTAGGGATTATTGGGAGAGCAGGGCTGAGATATGGCTGTTGAGAGTGAGATTACTCGAATACTCCGTGCGATTCGAGAAGGCAATCCGAATTCCTCCAATGACCTTTTTCCGCTTGTGTATGATGAACTTCGAAAATTGGCGGAAGCAAGGCTAAGGCGTGAAACACCTGGACAAACGTTACAGCCAACGGCCTTGGTGCATGAAGTTTTCTTGCGATTGGTCGCCCCAGAGGACCAGCAAGATTGGAATAATCTCGGGCACTTCTTCTCGGCAGCCGCGAATGCAATGCGACGTATCTTGATCGATAATGCTAGGAAGAAAAAGAGTCTCAAACGGGGGGGCGATGTGAATCGCCTGGAGGTAGCGGTCGAGGACCTGGCGTTTGCCTTCGATGACGAACAGTTGATCCGGCTGGATGAAGCGCTAGAACGCTTGGCGATTGAGGATCCGATCAAAGCTCAAGTTATTGAGTTGCGATTCTTTGGCGGTATGTCGGTTGAACAAACCTGTGAGGTTCTCAAGATCTCGCGTTCGACGCATCATCGCTATTGGAGCTTCGCGCGTGCTTGGCTCTTCCTGCAGTTGTCGGATGAGGAAAGCGAATCGAAGCCAACTTTGGATTAGTCGCATTGCCCCCGCGGGGACTTTCTCACTTTCGAATGCTTGAAGAAAAGGTGGGGCCGTTCGCCTTGTTTAGCTTGAAAGCAGAACAATCCAACAGGGCAGGCCTACGGTATTTCTGCATCCCACCGTTTGACAGGTTAGGTTAGCTCCTATCCGTTCGCTATCATTTTAAAGCGAGCACTATTTTTAGAAAATATCCGTTTCATAGGTCTTGATGATTTAAGGCTTTAAGGCTGTCAAGGGGCCAATTTCGGAATTGATTGC
>JANLUJ010000430.1:0-4168 GCA_031363425.1 Pirellula sp. | reverse complement strand
CGGCCAAAACATAGGCAATGCCACCGCTCATTCCTGCCCCAAAATTCCGTCCGGTTGGACCCAGTATGACAACGCAGCCACCGGTCATGTACTCACAACCGTGATCTCCAACTCCTTCGATAACCGCGGAACAGCCGGAATTGCGAACTGCGAATCTTTCAGCAGCTCGACCTCGAATGAAAAGTTCGCCAGTTGTCGCGCCATACAAGCACACGTTCCCAACGATAATGTTATCCTCAGGTAGGAAAGTCGAACGCTTATCTGGGTAAACAACAATTCGTCCACCCGAAAGCCCCTTGCCAACATAGTCGTTCGCGTCCCCTTCCAATTCCAGGGAAACACCATGGGCAAGGAACGCTCCAAAACTCTGGCCGGCGGAACCGGTAAACTTGATATGAACCGTCTCGGTTGGCAAACCCGATTGTCCATAACGCTTGGCAATTTCATGGCTGAGGATGGTGCCCACGGTGCGATTGATGTTGAGGATCGGCAGATCGAACTTCACGGGCTTGCCCGTTTCCAACGTGGATTGGCAGCGAGGCAAGATTTCCGTCACGTCCAACGACTTTTCGAGACCATGATCCTGTTTTTGCAAACAGCGAACGCCAACATCTGGGCTCGACTTTTTTGCTGGTTTAAGAATCGGAGACAAATCCAAGCCGTCCGCTTTCCAGTGCGAAATTGCAGTATCGGCGATTAAGCAGTCGGTGCGTCCGATCATGTCGTCGATCTTCTTGAATCCCAGTTCGGCCATGATTTGACGTGCGTCTTCAGCGACCATGAACAAATAGTTGACGACATGTTCTGGTTTACCAGTGAACTTGGCGCGTAGCTCTGGGTCTTGAGTCGCAATCCCCACGGGACAGGTGTTGAGATGACACTTGCGCATCATAATGCATCCTAACGTAATGAGTGGGGCGGTAGCGAACCCAAACTCTTCCGCCCCTAACAAGGCTGCGATCACGACATCGCGACCAGTCTTAAGTCCGCCGTCGGTTTGCAACGTGACACGGCTTCTTAGATTGTTTAGAACTAAAGTTTGATGCGTTTCCGCAATCCCCAATTCCCAGGGCAGTCCAGCGTGTTTGATGCTCGTAAGCGGAGACGCTCCTGTACCGCCTGTATCACCGCTAATCAAGATGTGGTCAGCATGTGCTTTGGCGACTCCCGAGGCTACCACACCAACACCGACTTCACTGACGAGCTTGACACTGACTCGCGCACTTGGATTGCTATTCTTCAAATCATGAATGAGTTGAGCAAGATCTTCGATCGAATAGATGTCGTGATGCGGAGGCGGGCTGATTAGGCCGACGCCAGGCGTGCTATATCGAATTTTCGCGATGTACTTGTCGACCTTCTTGCCAGGCAGTTCGCCACCTTCACCGGGTTTGGCGCCCTGCGAGATCTTGATTTGCAACTCATCCGCGTTGGCCAAGTATTCGATCGTGACACCGAATCGGCCGGACGCAACTTGCTTGATGGCTGATCTTTTGCTGTCACCGTTTGCAAGTGGCTTGAATCGAACCGGATCTTCTCCACCCTCGCCGGTGTTGCTTTTCCCTCCGAGTCGGTTCATGGCAATCGCAACGGTTTCGTGGGCTTCGGCACTAATCGAACCCAGGCTCATCGCGCCGGTACAAAATCGCTTAACGATTTCTTTGGCAGGTTCTACTTCATCAATGGGGATAGATTGTCCGACCGCACTCGGTTTGAATTCGAGTAGTCCTCGAAGGGCATATCTCATTTTCGCGTCTTTGTTGATATGCTCAGCAAATCGCTTGTATGCGTTTTTGTCACCCGCCCGCGCGGCAACTTGGATGTCCGCGATTGCGGCAGGGTCCCAGCCGTGCCGTTCTCCCTCAGCTCGCCAGTGAAATTCACCGAGGTTAGCGAGCATCGGTAACACATTGAGTTTGGTGGTCGGGTAGCCAAGAGCATGACGCCGAAATATTTCTTCGGCTAGAATGTCAAAACTGCAGCCTTGAATTCGGCTGTTCGTCCCAGCAAAGCAACGAGCGATCACTTCGTCTTTCAATCCAAGCGCTTCGAAGATCTGGGCTCCCTTGTAACTCGCAAGCGTACTGATACCCATTTTCGCCATGACCTTCATCATGCCTTTGGCGACTGCTTTGCGATATCCTGCGACAATCTTATTGTCGTCCATCCCTTCGAGGACCCCGTCTCGACTCGCTTGCCACAACGATTCAAAGGCAAGGTAAGGGTTGATTGCGTCAGCCCCATACCCAACCAGCAAGCAGTGATGATGAACTTCGCGAGCTTCTCCAGTCTCCAAAACGATCCCAATTTGGGTACGCTTCGCAACGCGAACCAAGTGGTGGTGGACCGCTCCACAGGCCATCAGGCTACTAGTCGCGACGCGGTCCTGTCCAATATTGCGATCGGAAAGAACGATCATCGTATACTTGTCATCGATTGCTTTCTCGGCCTCGCTGCAGATGCGATCAAGAGTCGTTGCGACCCCGGCCTTGCCGAGTGCACGATCGAAAGTGATGTCAATGGTCTTCGTCTTCCATCCACGATTCGTCATGTGCTGGATGGCCGCCAATTCTTCGTTGGTGAGAATCGGGTGAGGGATCATGAGCCGATGACAATGTGCCGGTGTGGCGTCTAACAAGTTTTGTTCCGGGCCCACGTAGCATTCCAGCGACATAATGACTTCTTCGCGGATCGAATCTATCGCCGGATTGGTTACTTGCGCAAACAATTGTTTGAAGTAGTCATAGATCAAGCGAGGCTGGTCGCTCAAACATGCCAATGCAGAATCATTTCCCATAGATCCAATCGGATCTATCTGAGTTCGAATCATTGGCAGCAACATGAAATTCATGGTTTCAAGTGTGTATCCGAAGGCTTGCATACGCGGCAACAATGTATCCGGGTAGAAGCCATGCGATTCTTTATCTGTCGACAATTGGTCCAATGTGATTCGTTCAGCTTTAAGCCATTCCTGGTACGGTCGAATCGCAGCAAAGGTTTCTTTCAACTCTTCGTCTGGAATGAGTCGCCCTTCCTCGAAGTCGATGAGAAACATGCGACCCGGCTGCAGACGGCCTTTGGATTTAACAATGGCCGGATCGACCGGCAACACTCCTACCTCGCTAGCCATGATGACGCGGTCGTCCGTCGTCAGATAGTATCGACTAGGACGCAAACCGTTTCGGTCAAGGGTCGCACCAATAAAATGACCGTCGGTGAAAACGATGGATGCAGGTCCATCCCATGGCTCCATCATGCAGCTGAAAAACTCGTAAAACGCTCGCTTGCCAGGCGACATGGTTTCATGTTTTTGCCAAGCCTCCGGCACCATCATCATGACCGCTTCTTGAAGGGTTCGGCCGTTAAGGAGCAAAAACTCCAAAACGTTGTCAAATGTCCCTGAGTCACTGCATAGAGGCTCGACGACAGGAAACAATTTTTTGAGATCGTCTCCATAGACGGAGCTTTCAGCCATGCCTTGTCTGGCTTGCATCCAGTTGATATTGCCGCGAACTGTATTGATTTCACCATTGTGGCTCATGAAGCGAAGAGGCTGAGCCCGATCCCAACTTGGGAAAGTATTCGTTGAAAATCGCGAGTGAACCATTGCCAAATGTGTCTCAAAATCGGGGTCACTCAAGTCCGCGTAATACGGTACAACTTGGGCCGGCGTCAGCATTCCCTTGTAGATGAGAGTCTTGGTGGACAAACTGCAAACGTAGAAGAGAGTCGCTTGCTTAAGGTTCTTGTCATTGCGCAGCACATGGCTAGCTTGCTTTCGAATCAAGTAAAGTTGACGTTCAAATTCAGGGTTGTTAAGTCCCTCTTTAGCAGCCACAAAAACCTGTTCGATGACGGGCTCGGCTTTGCGGGCACTAGGACCAATGTCCGCCGTGTCAGCCGATTGAGGAACGGCCCGCCAACCCAAGAGCTTTTGACCTTCTGTTGCAATGAGCCTGTTGAAGACCTGCTTGCAATGATCCCTTTCGGTGGCATCCTTTGGTAGAAAAATGTTCCCGACCGAATAGAGTCCAGTCTTTGGCAAATCGACTCCCAATTCACTAAGCGCAATCCTTCGAAGGAATTTATCCGGCATGCCGATGAGGATCTGTTGCCCAGATAGCGCGTGTTTTCATTCCTGCGCTGGGCGTGTCGCTCGACTCGATCC
>JANLUJ010000197.1:0-1729 GCA_031363425.1 Pirellula sp. | reverse complement strand
GTTCGCGATTGGGGGCGTCGAAGTTGCTCATGAATGGAGGCGGGGCCGTTCGTTTGATGAAACTGTATAGGCTCCTACGATAGAGCGAATCTCCATGATCTTGTATGTAATAACGCGTATTCGAGTCACCGTAGCCAACCGGCTCCCAAATGTTTTGCGGTTGATAGCCCTTGAAGGCTTGACCACCTGACTGCAGGTTGAGCAATCCACTAACGGCCAGGACCGTATCGCGGATCTGTTCTGCATCGAGGCGGATACGAGGACCGCGTGCCAAATACCGGTTTTCTGGATCGATGTTTTGTATTTCGGAAGTAACGACAGCGGACTGTCGAAATGCATTCGACATTACCAACTCACGCATCAATTGCTTAACGTTCCATCCGTTATTGCGAAAGCGATGCGCCAGGGCTTCCAGCAATTCAGGATGTGTCGGTGGCGAACCTTGTGAGCCAAAATCATCGCTTGTTTTGACCAAGCCAACGCCAAACACCTGCTGCCAAAAACGGTTGGCCGTCACTCTCGCGGTCAATGGATTTTCGTCCGAGACTAGCCATTTCGCTAGATCGAGGCGAGTTAGACGATCCTGCTCCGCAGACTTCGCTATCTGAGGCAACACGGCTGGCGTTCCGGGCGAAACCGCTTCCCCCTTCTGATCGTACTGGCCACGCATCATGACAAATGCTTCACGTGGTTTTGGTCGATCATTAAAGATGAACGTACCTGGAATTCCACTTTCAATCATGGCTCGATCGATTCTTGCCACTTGCCAGCTGCGTCGGGCTGCAAGAACCGATGGCGATGCTGCCTCCGAAATTTGCATGCGATAGAATTCGGCAACTTGCTCTGCTAGTGCTTTTCCTGCATCGCTCTCCGGACCTTCCTTTATGGCCTTGGCCAAGCTATCGCTCGCCAATGGAATGGTTGAGCCCTTGACCGAGGCCCACCACGTATTCACATTCGACGTAAGCTGATCTTCTGAGCGTTGATTGCCGGTGCAGGTAAGTCCATCCCAATGGCAGATTCCACCGAACAATCCAAGCTTTATTTCTTTGACGCTGGTCCCGACCTTGAACTCCGAGAGCGATACCGTTAGCTCTGTCCAGCGACCTGGTTGCGGAAGTTTTCCTTGAACGCGTTCAGCTTCAACGCCTGCTAGTTTTGCATCGATTGATTCATTGCTCCAAGCCCATCGTTTCGAACCGGAGTCCGTCTTGATATCGATGAAGATTGCTTTGGGTGGTTCTTTTAAATCGGTTAGAACCCATACTCGCAGGCTGGCTTGATCAAGGATCCACATGGGTGTCAAGCCGCCCGTAATGGTTTGTTCGAATTTGTGACCAAACTCTTGCCGTAGCGCT
Organism: Pirellula sp.; assembly: GCA_031363425.1. Lineage (GTDB taxonomy): Bacteria > Planctomycetota > Planctomycetia > Pirellulales > Pirellulaceae > JBKCUI01. Next base: position 371 of record JANLUJ010000197.1, on the reverse strand, counting down.
CGACGCCCCATCGGTGCACCTATGTCGCTGGACCAACGCGCATCGTTGCGCGATGTATTCCTGACTCCGGCTCCAATCGGAAACTCATCGTCCATCCAGACGGCAGTAACAGGTCCAGAATGCTGTGTTGTTGATTGGGATTCGTAAGCGATCTGCTCTTTGTCGGAGGCCATCTGTTGAAGTTTCGTCAGAGACTGTGCTTCGCGCTCTTTGGCTAGTTCGAGCTGTTTCTTTTGCTCACTAGTCGGTAAAGGTAAAAAGGGGCGAGTCGACTCGACATTTCCATCCATCGCTGGGTCCGCTGCGCTGTAAAAAAATGCATACAACGAATAAAATTCTCGCGTACTGATAGGATCGTACTTGTGATCGTG
>JANLUJ010000395.1:0-2051 GCA_031363425.1 Pirellula sp. | reverse complement strand
TGGTCGACCAAAAAGGATTCGGCTTCGATGCCTATCGCCTCCCATCCAAGTTGCGATGCTAGGCCCGTTACAATTCCAAATCCGCAACCCCATTCGCAAAACGTGTTGCCCTTGGCCAGTTTGCTTTCGGTGAGTTTCGACAGTGCATGCCAAACGTCGCGGAAATCGCATGCCACGTATTGCTCAATCGGTTTTCTGGTCCATTGATCCCAGTAGGTTTGCAGAATTTGATCTGCGTCCTGCAAGATATTCCCGATCGCGGTCGGGATTTCCGCCGAATCATCCCAATCGAAATCGAGTTGCTCTAGCTTCGGTAGGTCAAGTGGTTTTGGTCGCTTCATATCGCTTAGAGTTTTTCTATGAACTTTCTACCTGCATCCCAAAATTCTTTGGGCCATGGATCGTTGTGATGAAGGCCTGCAATTTTTAAAAACTCTTTTCGTTGCGTAGCGCAAGCGTCAAAAAGCTTCTTGCCATAGCGATACGGGACGACTTCATCGACGTCGCCGTGCATTTGAAGTAGCGGACCGATGTAGTTCGGGATCTTCTCAATCGAACGAAACTGATTTCGCATGACAAGTCGAATCGGGAAAAAGAAGTATCGGTCCGCAGCGACGTCAACAATGGACGAAAACGTTCTATCCAAGATCAGTCCGTCGACTTTGGTTTTGGTTGCGATCTCCACCGCCGACGCACCGCCCAGTGATCGCCCGAGGACAATCCGTTGATGATCTCGAAACAGCGGATTCGAATCGATCCACTTGGCAACGGCCACCGAATCCGACAAGATGTCTGCTTCGCTGGCAACGCCACCTGTTTTGCCGTAGCCGCGGAAATCGAAGGCTACAACATTGACATTCCAACGGTCTCGAATTTGCGAGAGCTCTTCGCCTAGATAACCGAGAGTCTCGCCATTGCCATGGCAAAAGAGGAGAGTCTTGTTGCTATTTGCGTTGGCAAATGTCCATACGTGGATTTTTGTTTTGTCGGTGCTCTCGACGAGGGACTCTTGGGCTCCGAACTTGCCGGCCTGCCAATCACCATTTTCGATCGACGGGGCTGGGAACAACAAAGTGCGTTCGAAAAATAGCAGCACAAGCAGAGCTCCGAGGTACGTCGTGAATACCATCGTCGCCAATCGTTTCCAGGAATTGGTTGGGCGTTTCGAGGTTGGTATGGGTTGAGGCATGCATGCTGTCCGGCTGAGGACAGCCGGACCTACGTGTTGTTGAGTGTCCGGCTGAGGACAGCCGGACCTACGTGTTGTTCATATCATGTACGACCAGTCGCTGCGCTGTTCACGTGCTATGGCTCGATTAGGACAGTGTTGGCAATGGCTTTCACCGAGCAGAGAATAGCCTTTCTTCATGGCCGTTACGGTGCTTGCCCAAATTTCGGATTCTTCCCGAAAGACGTTCTCCTGACCGACTAGCTGAGTGATTCCGACGTTCGAGAGTGTTTGGGCCATCGCCTCTTTAATGCCAGATATCATAATGACGACGTGCCGTGCCTGCATCTTTTCGACGAATCGCTGCAGTACGTCCATGCAAACCGCGTCTGGATTGTTTACTCGTTTGAGTCGTAAGACAATAACCTTCAGACTCTCAGGCGATTCCTCGCGAATGGTATCCAGTTGCCTTTCCAGTTCGGGAGCACAACCAAAGAACATTTCTCCTTCAAAATTGAATACGCGTATGTAGGAACATCGAATGTCCGAGGAGACGACTTCGCGGATCACGCGATCGCTCGTAACCGTGAGTTCATTCATTTTGATATGAGCTGCTCGCGGTACGTAGAACGCGAACGAAAGAAAAACGCCTATCAAAATACAGAATTCAACTGAAATCAGAATGGATGATAACGCGGTCGCGATCAAGATCCAGCGATCAAACTTAGTCGCTTTCAAATAGTAGCCCAACGTTTTGAGATCGTTCATGCGGGCAGCTGTCAGGATCAATACACCCGCCAATGCAGCTTTGGGGATGTACTGCGCAAAGGGTGCGAGAACCAAAATCGTAGCGGCGACCCCCAACGCACTGATCACACCCGAC
>JANLUJ010000369.1:0-5993 GCA_031363425.1 Pirellula sp. | reverse complement strand
AAGAGTTATCCGAATACTTCGCTTACTACAACCGCGATCGGAAACACTCCGGCATCGGATATCAATCCCCCATTCAGTTCGAAAACAATCAACGCGTTCATTCTAAGCTCTGAGCGCGCCCGGAATTACGGCACCACCTCATGGGACCAACTTGTGGAATCACATGGATCCCGGCTCCGGCCATGGCCACATGTGCGTGGGAAGATTGTTGCTGATCGCGGGTGGAGGACTTCCAGTTGGCGTGATCCGTAGGAATCCAGGCATAGTCAAGTAGTAGGAATCCAGTAGTTCATAGTCGATTAGACGGAGCGAGTGGAGGAGTGCATATATGAGAGTTCACCGATATTCGGTAACTATTGCAGAAATGATTTCAAGTGTTCCCCAATAGTCGCCGACCGAAAGTCTTGGTTTCAAATTGAAGAACTCCGATTGGTCATTCGGTCTTCCGATTTCGGGCCTGAAAGGATCACGAACTTCTGAGACGCATTTTCCGTCGAGGAAGCATTGAAATGTATTTGCACGGATTTTTATCAGTAATGTTTGCGGCGAGTTGTCCGGAATACTCACGGGTGTCAAGTAAGGGGCTGCGCCCTTGGATTCTTGTTCTGTGAATCCGCTGAAGCCTCCCATAGGACTTTCATGTCCACCGTTATGCCACGCATATTCACGGCCACGCGCCGGGAAAGTGAAGTACAATCCCCAACGCCCAGCACTGCGTGTAAATTTGTATTCCAGATCATATTCCTCGGGAAGTACCAAAGCGAACTGGCATAGACTGGAAACCGATGGATTCAAAGTTAACTGCCTTTTCCGTTCATCGAAGACGCCGTTAACGATTCTTCGTTTAAGCTTTGGGGATAGTAAATCATGCTTCGCAAACTGACATCGATCGACGAGTGCGGCTGTTTCTATCCTGGTTTTCAGTATCGCATGATCCACTCCTTGCATCGAATCGATGCACTTTAGGTACCATATAGCAGCGCGTTCTTGGGGCCTTCTACGACATTCTTTCGGTTGTGATTCCGAAAATTCCCACCAAAGATCTCCGAGGCGACGCTGCTTGTCGGGTTGAAGGAGTTCCGCCGACTCTAGCGCCGAAATCTCTTCGAGTTTTGGATTTTGCGAGCGAGCGAAGAACATTTTGCACCCTTCGATGTCTCCCTCGATAAGAATACAGAATCTCCCCATTGCTGCGTTGGAAACGGGATCGTTCTCATCAAAATTGAGCTGCTTCCGAATTAGATCGCGTTCGCGGGTCAATGATTCATGTTCATCAATTGCCCTCCTAAGTTTCGAAAAGCATGGCGTGTATTCCTTCTTGGCTTCTTTAGGGATTTCACGAAGGGCTACGTCGTAACCCTTCCTTGCGGTCACTAAGTCTCGATTCTCGATTGAATCTCGGATTGCTGTTATGAGCAATCCAACGCACTGAGTCCGATCGATAGTCACTTTCTTATCGACTACTAGCTTCGAAATCGCATCAATGCGAAGCCGATATCGAGGAAGATTGAAAGTTGAAGACAACGCTACAATTGCGTTCAGTGTCGAATCGATCCTTCCACTCTTGATCGCTTCATCCATAAGTTGCTTAAGAACCAAATATTTGCGAGCGGGCTCGGGTTCCGAGGCCGCCAGTGCAGTCATTGTAGATACGTATTTTTCCGATCCTCTTTCGAGCGATGACGCAAGCGATTGAACCGCCTCTTGCACAATTAACTCATTGGCGACGAGCCTTTCCTGCTCGGGCACTTCGAGTAACCCTTGCGAAAAGATGCGAGGTTGACTGCAAACGCAAATTGCAACAAAGGCTACACCCCGGATCGCGACACTTAGTGCTGCCATTTCATTCACTCTCATTTGTGTACAATCGGATGTATTTCGAAGACGCCAATCGGACGAACGAATGCGATGACCGAGGACGAGCAGTTGACTCAACGCAAGTCAAAAGCGGCCGATCGGGTGGGATCAAGTCTATTCGCCATGAACTTGCTCATATTCGTCGCCGCGACATTCCAGTCGTGATTATCGCTTCGATCGCAGGAGCATTCCATTGGTTTAACCCAATCGTGTGGGTGATCGTAGGCCGTTTACGTGCTGCAATGGAAGCTGCTGCAGATCGACTAGCCTTGCAGAGTCTCTCGCAGAACGAAGTTTCCGCATACGGAGAACTACTTCTTCGATTTGCCCAAGATAGTATCGCTGCAAAGAAGTCACCAACACTTGGACTGATCTCCTTCGCATCTGGCAAGCATCTCAAGAAACGAGTTGAGTTGTTGATGCGAGATAGCAAGCCGAACGGCCTGTCAACCAAGTGCCTATCCGCAGGACTTGTTGGAGCAATTGCACTGGTCGGCCTGACTGACGCTAGGGAGACGATGGATAACAAAATGCCGGAAGTCCATTTGGTTCTAAGCGATTCAACCGGGTTGCGAGTTCAGCATGAGTTGTTGGATCCGTTTCGTGAGCAGCAACTTGGTGGTCCAGTTTCCGTTCAGGAATATGATGTAACCTCCATCTTTGAAACGATGCCCAAGGGCCCAAAACGGACAGAGAAAACGCCGCTGGAACAGTTGACTACTTGGATTCCCTTGCCGCCATGGATGAAGGAAAAATTACATGTCGATGGCAAAACGCTGTCAGCAGAACTAACCGCTAGCCAACATCAATTACTGAAGCAAACACTGGATGTTTGGAAGGATGGCGAGCCTGGACAGATTACCATCGAAACAAGGTTCATTCAAACCAACAATAAGACTGCTAACTCGATTGAGTGGGCCAAACGAAGAATTGAAGGGTTGACCGTCCGAGGGCTAGGACCAGCCATTGCCGCTCGTATCGACGAAGCGGAGTTAGCACAGTTGATTCGAACTGTATCGGCAGACCGACGAGGCAATATCTTGTTTGCGCCGAAGGTTACAATGTTTGATGGTCAAACAGCGGTCATAACGGATCAGGCCCAACATCCCTTCGTTACGGGCGTTGATCCTAAAGCCGATGGCAGAATACAGCCAGTCGTTTCGGTTCTGGACGAAGGGCTGAGTATTGCACTCATACCGAAAGCTGCCGATGAGGACAGCATTATCTTAGACTTCAAAGTCAAGGTATCAAGCATTGGTAAGGTCTCTTACGCGAACTTGCCATTTCGGAGTTGGGATAATGCGGAACCTCAATTCACGGTGCAAGTGCCGGCAACAGAGCAGTATGAATTAGGCTCATCGGTGAAGCTTGCAGCGGGAGAATCGATTTTCGTGGCTATTCCTCGAGTATTCGATAATAAGCCAGGTGCCGACGCAGAGACTACCATGATCGTCGCTTTGACGCCCAGGATCATAGCCAATCCTGAATCGTCACTTACGTCCGCCCCAATTCAGTAGCGACGAAGCCCCACTCCACAATTGTTTGCCAGTTGCCATTCGAACAGCTACAACAACAATTCTCCGTCACTCATCTCCAGACCACTATCGCCCTAGCATCGAGAGACTTGAAATGCGATCCGCCTTGCTGTGCATCATTCTTGTGGTCGGCTTATCATCGCCAGCGCATTGTCAGCCGCTAAAGGAGATTTCCAACACCGTTGGGATGAAGCTGATTCGGATAAATCCTGGAACTTTTGCCATGGGACTGCAAAATGGTTCTCCAGGGCGAAGCGAAGCTGAAGTGCTACACGAAATTGCAATTACTGAGCCCTACTATCTTGGTGTATCCGAGGTAACACAGGAATCGTATGAAAAAGTGATGCGTTACAATCCCAGCCACTTCAAGGGAGCGCAGTTACCTGTTGAAATGGTTAGTTGGAATGACGCAGTCCAATTCTGTGACAAGTTGTCGGAATTACCTGATGAGAAAGCCGCTGGTCGAACATATCGATTGCCAACAGAGGCGGAGTGGGAGTATGCATGCCGGGCAAGTAGTGGTTCGGCGTTTTCATTCGGCGACACAGTGGACCTGCTTGAAGATCATGGATGGTTCGAAAAAAACTCTGAACGCAGGACGCATCCGGTGGGCATAAAGAGAGCGAATCGTTGGGGCTTGTACGACATGCACGGTAATGTCGTTGAATGGTGCCAGGACTGGTATCAGTTTCAGCCATCTAGTGTGGAAGTAGATCCCAAGGGACCAGCCACAGGTACGTCGCGAGTGTGGCGCGGTGGAAGTTGGCGTCAGCCTATGCAATATTGCACCTCAGGATATCGCTACGCCTCCGAACACCGCAGTCAAATTTGCGGCTTCCGCGTCGCCATGAGCCTGCCGGTCAAACAGACTGAGTCGGCATCATCAAAGTAAAAGAAGCGAAGAAAGCTCACCAGCTGCAATGTCCACAGGTATGTGCAGACCAACTTCTGTTAACCAATTCGTCCCAAACGCACAAGAATCCAACCTAACTACGACAGCACCCCACTGTGGACATGTATCTAGCCAATTCAGCCGTCCTGGAACGCTTCACCACCCACTGTTCGGGACAGTTTTACGCCGCCAGTCGCCACTGTCCACAGTTTTGTGCTGGCCAACCTGTGATCTATTTAGACTTCGACGTTTCCCGACGAAGCCACGCGTCCACAATTGTTTGCCAGTTGCCATTTGAACAGTTACAACAACAATACTCCCTCAATCATCTCCAGCTCACTACCGCCCTAGCGTTGAGAGAATACCAATGCGACCTATACTTCTGTGCATCTTGCTCCTATGTGGATCGGCAATCCCGGCTAGCGCTCAGCAGCTAAAGTCAATTACCAACAGCATCGGGATGAAGCTGGTGCTGATTCATGCGGGGGCTTTTACTATGGGCTCCCCAGTATCGGAAGAGGGTAGGAGTGAAGATGAGACGCCTCATGAGGTGACGATCAGCAAATCGTTTTACCTTGGCGTTTACGAAGAACCCAGTAGAAAATGTAAGCGGGGAGGAGCCCGTATCATTTTGTAAAAAGCTATTGTCGGTTGCGATTGAAGCAATCCGTTACAATTTGACTTTCAAAACAATTTGAAAATTCAAAAAGCAAAAGTAAGCAAGATGCCGTTTGAAACCATGCTGTTAAGATCTCTTTTTGTGGCCATTTGCGTTATGGTCGCAAGTTCGAACTCAGTGTACGCTCAACTGACTCAATCCGACTTGGAAGTAATCAAGTGGTTTGATCAACTTTCTTTTCCAAGCCTCGAAAACGCGAAATGCATTCGAGTCGCGACTGGCCTTTGGAGCAAGTCAGGCAATGAGCAGCCCCAAAATAGTTACATTATTGCCTTTCTATTAAGCAAACAGGACGATTCATTTACAGTCTTTACCCGCGACCTTTTTACCCGTACCTATACCAAGTCCCCCCCTGATACGCCAAACCATAAAGTGGTCGCGTTTGAAGTTCGAGATTTGGCGAGCGAAGCGGCCAATCAACTTTCTCAATTCCCATTGCCAGAGACGGCAAGAAATTCTAGGCCGCGATTTGGTGAGTTGGCGAGCGAGCGTGTAGAGATATTTGCCTTAGCTCGTGTTTGCGCTGCACAGAAGCTTGACGGGGTCTCTCACCAGCTCATCGATTTGGCTGCATCGCTGCCTACAAAAAGGAGCAGCCTCAAAGAAGCACTTGCGGAGGAAATCGGGCACGCCATGATGTGGCGAGCTGTCTTGGACTTTGGAGACCCTTCGATCGAGCGTGTAGCATTGTTAAAGAAGTTTCGCAATTTTCGTGATAGGTTCCCCGAAAGCGAGCATATGCAACGTGCGCGAGATACGATCGACATATTGGAGGAAATGATCGACGAAGATAAGCGACACCCGGAACCAAAACCACAAACTGAAATGACCAAACAGGAACGCATCGCCGAGTTGATATTTGCACTCCGCAACCAAAACGGCGAACAAATGGAAATGGCAGTCAAAAAGGGAGCCAGCGCGGCAGCCAAAAAGGGGACCAGTGAGAGGGTGGGGTGACGCGGGGTGGCCGAGAAGTTCTGGTAAGCATTTTGGAGGCTTACCAGGTCGCTCTCGGAGGAACCCAAGGTGC
>JANLUJ010000345.1:0-5433 GCA_031363425.1 Pirellula sp. | reverse complement strand
GCTCTCGCAGGTGGTGGATCAAACGAACCCGCTTTCGCAGTTGACACATGAGCGTCGTCTGTCCGCGCTGGGGCCAGGCGGTTTGAATCGAAAACGCGCAGGCTTCGAGGTTCGCGACGTCCACATTTCGCACTACGGTCGAATTTGCCCGATCGAGACGCCTGAAGGAACCAACATCGGATTGATTAGTTCGCTCTCCATCTACGCTGGCGTTGATGAATACGGCTTTCTGGTGACTCCGTATCGCAAGGTCGTGGAAGGCAAAGTTACCGAAGAGGTGGTATGGTTGCGAGCAGACGAAGAATCGGATGCTTATATCGGACCGGCTGACTTGGCGGTGAAAGATGGGGCACTTGTTTCCGGTCCAAGCTTGATCGCTCGCCACCGCAGCGACTTTGAAATCGTGACACCCGAGACGGTTCACTACATGGACATTGCACCAAGTCAAATGATCGGCGTTTCCGCTGGATTGATTCCGTTCTTAGAGCACGACGACGCGAATCGCGCCCTCATGGGCTCCAACATGCAGCGTCAAGCCGTTCCGTTGTTGGTTGCTGAACCTGCCATCGTTGGTACGGGACTCGAACGAGAAGTTGCAGCGAACAGTTCGATGGTCGTCCGCGCTCGCAAGGCCGGTAAGGTGACTTACGTCGATTCGATGAAGATCGAGGTCGGCAATGACATTTACCATCTGAAGAAATACCAAGGACTAAACGAACGTACTTGCCTCAATCAACGACCAATCATCCAAATGGGTGACAAAGTTGAAAAAGGTCAGATTATTGCAGACGGCGCATCGACCCACTTGGGCGAACTCGCTCTAGGGCGAAACGTGCTCGTCGGCTTCATGTCGTTTGATGGTTACAACTACGAAGATGCTATCATCATCAGCGAGGAACTGGTAAAGCAGGACGTTTACACGTCCATTCACATCGAAGAATTCGACGTCGAAATTCGCGAAACCAAACTCGGGCGCGAAGAGTTCACTCGCGATATTCCGAACGTGAGTGAAAAAGCACTTCGCAATCTTGACGAAAGCGGCATTGTGCAAATCGGCACGTACGTCGCTCCGGGTGATATTCTTGTGGGCAAGGTTTCGCCAAAGAGCAAGACCGAGCTAACGCCCGAGGAAAAGTTGCTTCACGCCATCTTTGGTCGCGCTGGCGAAGATGTGAAGAATGATTCGCTCGAAGTTAGTTCTGGCGTAGAAGGCATCGTGATCGATACCCAGAAGTTCTCTCGACGGATGAGTCTGTCAGAAGAGGAGCGAAAGGAATTCGAAAAGGAACTCAAGCGAGTCGAAACCGAGGGCAACAAAGAGATTGCAACCTCGTTCGCATCGTTTGCAGAAGAGCTTGAGAAAGCTATCGGTGGCAAACTCACCGACGATGATGGCACTCCGTTGACAGGTGGTCAGGATCCAAAGTACATCGCGGAGAAAGCCCAAACGTTCAATTTGTCTCGTTTGATCAATCGTCTCGACGGTGGCCTGCACGCGGAAGTCAAGAAGGTTTACAAAAACCTTTGGCCAGGTGTAGAAGAGGCCCTCGATATTCGTGATCGACAGCTCAACAGCATGAAGCGTGGCGATGAATTGCGAAGTGGCGTGATTCAAATGGTCAAGGTTTACATAGCTACGAAGCGAGTCATCAGCGTCGGTGACAAGATGGCAGGTCGACATGGTAACAAGGGGGTCATCTCCAAAGTGTTGCCAGTCGAAGATATGCCGTTCCTGCCAGATGGAACTCCACTTCAGATCATGTTGAATCCGCTAGGCGTTCCAAGTCGTATGAACGTAGGTCAGATTCTAGAGACTCACTTGGGTTGGGCTGGGGCCAAGTCAGGCTTCCAAGCTCTCACGCCGGTCTTCGATGGTGCGACGGAAACGGACATCAACGAAGCTCTCGAAGAGGCTGGGCTGCCACGCCACGGCAAGATCCGACTGTTCGACGGGCGCACCGGCGAGCAAATGAATCAAGAGACTACCGTTGGTTACATCTACATGCTCAAGCTGCACCACCTCGTTGACGACAAGGTGCATGCTCGTAGCACAGGACCTTACTCACTTATCACTCAGCAACCGCTAGGTGGCAAGGCGAGATTTGGCGGACAGCGATTCGGCGAAATGGAAGTGTGGGCTCTCGAAGCATACGGCGCCGCATACATCCTCCAAGAATTGCTCACCGTCAAAAGCGATGACGTCGAGGGGCGAACCAAGATCTACGAGTCCATGGTTAAAGGTGAGAATACCTTGGAAGCAGGCACTCCAGCCAGCTTCGATGTTTTGACCAACGAGATTCGAGGCCTGGCACTTAACATGCGGCTCGAAAAGCGACGCCTCTAGACAGTTTCAAACTCAATAAGAAAACAAACGCGAGACTCACCTGGGTTTCGCAAAACAACTAAACATTCTCCACCCTCACCTATCACTTTAGACGATTCCATTGTTTGATTTGCTTTCGAGTCAAATGCCAAGTCGTTGAGAACAGGAGTTTTTCGTAATGGCCAATGCCGAAGCCACATACGAACGCGTAAACGATTACACATCAGTCAAGATTTCTTTAGCCAGACCTCAGGACATTCGTTCTTGGTCCTTTGGTGAAGTCAAGAAACCCGAGACCATCAACTACCGTACTTACCGTCCAGAAAAGGACGGACTCTTCTGCGAACGCATTTTTGGCCCTGAAAAGGACTGGGAGTGCGCTTGCGGTAAGTATCGCGGAATGAAGTACAAAGGCATGATCTGCGATCGTTGCGGCGTGAAGGTTACGCATTCGCGTGTTCGACGCAAACGCATGGGTCACATTGAGTTGGCAGCGCCCGTCGCTCACATTTGGTTTTTCAAAGCCATGCCGAGCCGATTGGGTAACTTGCTCGAGATGAAGACCACCAGTTTGGAAAAGGTCATTTACTTCCAAGATTACGTTGTGACCAACGCAGGTACAACCGAACTTGAGAACCAACAGCTGCTTACAGAAGAAGAGTACCGAGCCGCTCGCGCTCAATACGGTGAAGCCTTCGAAGCGGACATGGGGGCGGAAGCTGTTCGAAAACTTCTTCAGTCGCTTGACCTTGTGAAGTTGTCCGAAGTTCTGCGAGTCGAGCTCGCTGAAACGAGCAGCAAGCAACGCAAAAAGGATTTGATCAATCGCCTCAAGTTGGTTGAGTCGATTCGCGATAGCGAAAACAGACCTGAGTGGATGGTCCTGGACGTTATTCCTGTCATTCCGCCGGACCTGCGGCCACTGGTGTTGCTGGATAGCGGGAATTTCGCGACTTCCGACTTGAATGACCTCTATCGGCGTATTATTAATCGAAACAATCGATTGCGTAAACTGGTCGACTTGAATGCACCAGAAGTCATCATCCGCAATGAAAAGCGGATGCTACAACAGTCGGTCGACGCGTTGTTCGACAACGGCCGTTGCAAGCGACCCGTGCTCGGGAGCAGCAACCGACCGCTTAAGTCACTTACCGATATGATCAAGGGCAAGCAAGGACGATTCCGCGAAAACCTCCTTGGCAAGCGAGTGGACTACTCGGCTCGAAGCGTTATCGTGGTTGGGCCTCGGCTGCGACTTCACCAGTGTGGTTTGCCAAAGAAGATCGCTTTGGAATTGTATCAGCCCTTCATCATTCGCAAACTGAAAGAGCTCGGCCACGCCGATACCATCAAGTCGGCGAAGAAGATGTTGGAGCGCAAGGACGAAGAGGTTTGGGACATTCTCGAACAAGTAATCCGAAATCACCCTGTACTCCTCAATCGGGCACCGACGCTTCACCGAATGGGTATCCAAGCTTTTGAGCCGATCTTGGTGGAAGGCAATGCCATTCACCTGCACCCGCTCGTTTGCAAGGGCTTCAACGCTGACTTCGACGGGGACCAGATGGCCGTTCACTTGCCGCTCTCGATCGAGGCTCAAGTCGAAGCTCACACGTTGATGATGAGCACCCACAATATCTTCGCACCTAGCAACGGCAAGCCGATCATGAGTCCATCGCAGGACACTGTGATGGGTTGCAATTACATTTCGGTAGAACTGCCTGATCAGCAGGGGGAGGGAATGGTCTTTGCAACCATGATGGAAGCGGACTATGCGCACCAGCAAGGCATCATCGCTATGCATGCCAAGATCAAAGTCCGATTGCCGAAGGATCGTCGGCTTAAGTCCGAAGATCCGAGTACCAAGTACGGCGCCGTGATCCAAACCACGTACGGCAGAATTCTGTTTAATTCGATTCTTCCTCAGGGAATGGACTTCTACAACATCGCTTTCAAAGGCAGCGACTTGGCAGCTGTTATTAGCGACTGCTATCATCGCCTTGGCCGCCGTCCAACCATCAAGCTATTGGACGATATGAATCAACTCGGTTTCCGCGAGTCGACGCGAAGCGGTCTTTCCTTCGGTGCCGATGACCTTGTGACTCCAGATTCAAAGATCAAGCACATTGCCGACGCAGACAAAAAGGTGATGACCTTTCAGAAGAATTATCTTAAGGGGGTTATGACAGCTCAAGAACGTTACAACCAAGTGTTAGACGCTTGGACTGCCACTCGCGAGCTGATCACCAAGGACATGTTAGCCGCTATGGAAACCGACACACACCGCGGCAAGTGGTACATCAACCCTGTGTTCTTGATGGCGTCCTCCGGTGCACGAGGTGGTATCGAACAGATTCGCCAATTGGCCGGTATGCGTGGTCTGATGGCGAAGCCGACAGGCGAAATCATCGAAACACCGATCAAGTCGAATTTCCGAGAGGGCCTAACAGTTCTCGAATACTTCAGCTCGACTCACGGTGCCCGTAAGGGACTGGCGGATACGGCCTTGAAGACGGCTGACTCGGGCTACTTGACCCGTAAGCTGGCCGACGTCGCTCAAAACGTGGTCATCACAATGAACGACTGCTTGACGACGCAAGGCATAACCAAGGGTGTTATCTATCGAGGTGAAAAGGTCGAAGTGCGTTTGGCGGACTCAATCGCCGGCCGAGTCAGTCGACAGAACATTGTCAATTTGATCACTGCTGAAACAATCGTCGCCGAGGATCAGATGATCACTCGCGAAATCGCCCGCAAGATCGAAGAAATGGGCCTGGAAAAGATCCAAGTCAGGTCGCCGATGACCTGCGATGCTCCGCTGGGTATTTGCCGTACTTGCTACGGGATGGACATGAGTACAGGTGCACTAGTCGAAGAAGGCATGGCAGTCGGAATCATTGCTGCACAAAGTATCGGCGAACCAGGAACGCAGCTAACCATGCGTACGTTCCACCAAGGTGGTGCGGCTAGTACAAGCATGGAAGAGAGCGATATCAAGGCCAAGAAGGGTGGTATCGTTAAGTTCATGAAAATGAGATTAGTTACCAACGATGATGGACATGATGTGGTCCTGACTCGCAATTGTGAAATCGCTCTGGTAGACGCGCGTG